>CAYVIW010000001.1:0-18518 GCA_964451815.1 uncultured Planctomycetia bacterium
GGCTGTTCGCCGGTTAAAGTGGTACGTGAGCTGGGTTCAGAACGTCGCGAGACAGTTCGGTCTCTATCCACTGTGGGCGTAGGATATTTGCGGGGATCAATCCCTAGTACGAGAGGACCGGGATTGACGAACCTCTGGTGTTCCAGTTGTTCTGCCAAGTGCATTAGCTGGGTAGCTAAGTTCGGAAAGGATAAGCGCTGAAAGCATCTAAGCGCCAAGCTCCCCCCAAGAATGGATATCCCAATCAGACACCTTGAAGACTACAAGGTTGATAGGTTCCAAGTGTAAGGCCCGTAAGGGTTTCAGCTAAGGAATACTAATCGTCGATCGGCTTGACCAATAACTAGTTCCAGCATTGCGAGATACACTTTTACTCACATCTGACAATTTTTTTGGAGTGCCCATACAGAGGGGGATACACCCGTTCCCATTCCGAATACGGAAGTTAAGCCCCTCGTGGTCGATGGTACTGTGCTGGCAACGGTATGGGAGAGTAGAACGGCGCTCCTTTAATTCAAACCCCGTAGGTAACCCCTGCGGGGTTTTTCTTTCCCCCCTTCAGGGACGGTTCTGAATCTGATCCCACAGCTGTCCCTAAAACTAAAACTCTCATTTACATAGTTGGGGTTTGAATGTAGAATGTACATACGAGATCTCGGTGAGTTTTAATAGTTTTCTAAATAGAAGATGTTATAGCGGGGTGGAGATATGAAAAAAACGGTTCTGATCCTTTCTTTCTTTACCTTAATGTTGTTGGCGGCCGGTTGTCAGCGGGACTATAACTTTCAAGCGGTGGAGAACAGTTCTCCTAATATCAGCGTGCAGGGAGAGGGTATGGTGGAAGCGGTGCCCGACGAGGCTATAGTCAGCTTCGGGGTTTCCAGCGAAAACAAGATACTTTCGGGAGCTTATAAAGACAACACAAAGAAGATAAACGCGGTCATAGCGACCGTTAAAGCCCTGGGCGTGGAGTCCAGGGATATAAAGACATCCTCGTATAGCATTACTCCTGTTTATCCAAGAGATGAGCGTGGGCAACAGATCCCGGGCGGGCCTTTATCTTTCATGGTAAGGCAAAAACTTACCGTAAAGGTAAGGGATATCGCTACAACGGGAGATCTTATAGACAGCGTTATCGCTGTTGGAGTAAACACCTTCGATGGTATCGGTTTTTATTCAAGCAGGATCGATGACCTCGAGAGCGCAGCTATGGGCAAGGCCGCCAGGGACGCCAGAAAGAAAGCGGTTTTGATAGCGGAGACGTTGGGCGTAGAGATAGGCAAGGTCCTTAAGGTGACAGAGTCATCGGCTGGTCCATACCCCCCGGTCAGAATGGCTAATTATGAAGCAAGAACGATGAGTGCGGCTCCTCTTATAGAGGCGGGATCAATGGAAGTTAAGGCTACATGCAATGTTGTCTATGAAATAATCCAGCAATAAGAAGGGAATATCAATGCCACAAAAACCTGTAGCTAACGCGGTACTTATCTGTGACAAGGTAATTACCGAGGAGGGCACAAAAAAAAAGAGCCTTATAGGTATATTCGAGAACATCGGTTCATCCAAATTTCCGTGCGTACATTATTTTTTGTCGGTCTATGTAAAACTCACCGATGCTATGGGGAATTATAAGTTCAGTATCGAGCTTGTAGACCTGGATAAAGGGAAGGTTTTGAACAGGGCTGATATTCCTCAACAGGTCGATATTCCTGACCCGCTCCGTACGCATGAGCTTGTGTTCAATATGGGCGGATTGAGGTTCCCCGCGGCGGGAAAATATGAGTTTCGTGTGCTGGCAAACGGAGAAGCATTCGGTCAGAAAACGTTCCTGGTAGAAGAGATAAAAAAGAGGCCTTCCTGAGCCAAAAAGGGGGAAACGTGAAGAATAAGAAACTTGCTGTAATTCTTGTGGCTGTCATTCTGGGTGTGTCAGCCGTTGTGGTTTTTTTCGGGCCGTTCAGAAGTACGCGCGATGGACACGGAATATCAAAGGAAGAAGAGAAACTCGTAAAGACGTTCTACGAGGAGTACAATGACCGTAATTTTGCTTACCTTTATTACGTTCTGTTCGGCTCCGATTTCAGGGAAAATACTCCCTATGCCCGGTTTGAAGCCCTGCAGAGAAATATTCACGATGGGACCGGAGAGGTCCTGGAATGGGAGCTGGTCGCCAGAGAGGCCAGGGAACATCAGGGGATGCCTATAATCCATGCGGGGTACAGGACCGTAAGGGAGAGAGAGAATACCGTCGATGAGTTCGTCCTGATGGAAAGGGACGGTATATGGACCATTGAGAACATGGTGCAGCAGGCCGCGGATCGATGAAATACGGCCGGCCGCGATGAGCCAGACAAGGTTTTTTGAACAAATGAAAAAAGATGAAATATTTGTTGACAAGCGCGGGAATTGATGTATACTAACGATGTGCGAGGTTATCAATGTACTCACACGCGAGTAGTAAATAAGGAGTAGCGGTTTAGACCACGAGGTTGAAAACGAACGCCTTGTGGTTTTTTTATACCTGCCGTTATTTACTATCGAACAAGAACATTGAAAGGAGGTTAGTGAATAATGGCAAGAGGAACAGTAAAGTGGTTCAATAACCAGAAGGGTTATGGATTCATTACTCCTGAGTCGGGCAGTGACGTATTCGTACATCACAGCGCTATTCAGGGCGAAGGCTACAAGTCTTTGGACGAAGGTCAGGCTGTCGAGTTTGAAGTCAAGCAGGGCCCCAAAGGCGCCGAAGCCGCCAATGTAGTGAAACTCTAATAACGGAGTTTTGGTAAAAAGAGCACGGGTACCGAAAATTAAAAAGGTTCCCGTGCTCTTTTTTTGCTCGAAAATATACCATTGCAAACGGAGCGCAGCTGGTGTAAATTTACATTACTATGAAGATCTTCAGGAAAGTTTTATTTTTTATCCTTATCTTCACCCTCGGGTTCTTTTCGTATGAGATAATTACGAAGGTGGTGAGGAGCAATCTGGTTCTCAGACAGGTCATTGCGCGATTAGAAGCGGATACAAGGATCGCGGAAGTGCTTGTTACCGGAGTAAATTATGATGAGCGGACCGAACGCACAAGCACGACCATAAAGTTCCTCGAATACGGAGTGGGCGGCAGCCCGCTCGAGCCAAGGTATTTTACGTTCGATGGAAACATAATACAGTTTCAGTCCCTCGTCATAAGGTTCGATGACAAGTACGTGAAAAAAGGTGACAGACTGCGAGGCAAGAGCATATATCTTTTCTGGAAGGTCTTTATGCTGGATGGTCCTAATACACAGGAATATGTCATAACTGAGCTCGACTCGGTACCAGACGGTTATGCCTTTGATGGCGGGATAAAATACCAGAAAGATCTCTGGAGGGAATTCTGGGAATACGCTTTAAGCCCGGAAGGCCGGGAGGCTTCAGGGGTAAAGAACGCTCAGATCGAGGCCCCGGGGACCATGTTCGTCCCGGGGGTGCTTTACACTCTGAAAATAGAACATGACGGTGGTATAAGGATAGATACTTCCAGACTTCCCCGGATCATGGAAGGGGAGAATATACCGCATGGACAATATAGCAAAAATGCGCAATGACCCCTTACATTACGCTCCTCCGTATGAACAGACCATCCAGCAAATAAACGGCATATACAGCGAGCTGGACAAGAAGATAGAACAGTTCAGGATATCCTCGGGGTTGAAGTGCCCCGAGCGTTGTGGCAGGTGCTGCATGTCGAAAAATATCGAGGCCACGGTCCTGGAATTTCTTCCGCTTGCCTCTCATTTATGGGAGATAGAAGAAGCTGAAAAATGGATCGCTGTTATACACCGGCTGCCGGAAAAAATATCTTGTGTTCTTTTCGAGTCGGATCCGGACAAGACCGGTAACGGCAGGTGCAAGTTCTATCCACTAAGGGGTCTTATATGCCGCGCTTTCGGATACACGGCCTCCGGCGACAAATACAGCGTTCCGAGATTGATAGGATGCGGGGTAATGCGCGAAAGGGCCCCTGAGATCTTCGATATGGCCAGGCGGGCCGTGTCAGAAGGACTATACGCGCCTTTGGTCACGGTCTTTTCATACCGCCTCATGTCGGTGGACTCATCGCTTGGATCAAGGTTTTTACCTATAAACCAGGCTATCCTCGCCGCGATAGAAAGGATAGGGCTTATAAGGAGTTTCTGTGTGGGATAGACGTGGGTGGACACCTCTGATTTGTTGGGGTATACTATAATCGAAAAGTTTTTAGAACGGCAAGTCCAAAACGAAAGGGGAGAAAATGAAGAAAATTTTTGCTATTATGGTGGTTATCTGCCTTGCTTTTTCGGCACAGTCCATGGCACAGCCGCCGGCAGACCAGGATGTTTATACCGGAGGGGGCGCTTTTGAGAAGCTTCAGAGGGGCATGCTGAATCTCGCGGACGCTGTTGTAGAGATCCCCGGGACCATGATCCGCAAGAGCAAAAGAGAAGGCCTGCCGGCCGGGATGACATTCGGCATAGTGGAAGGCGCGATGAATACCGTTAAAAGAGCTTTAGCGGGAGTATGGGAAGTGGTGACCTTTCCGATACCGATACCGGAAAATTACGCCCCGATCTTGCCCGACCCGGAATTTCTGAGTTCGTAGAATATCCCACTTCCCCTTGAAATGTCCGGTCATTTTCTTCGTGGCCGGGCCCGGAGGTACGTTTCTCCCGAGCGAGATCAGGAGAAACGTATCTACCGGTCTTTTTACAACACAACCGGCCCATGCCGGAGTCTTGTAACCGATAGCCAAATACATATCTACCGGTACTTCCTTATCTCTCCGTAAACAGATGATATAACAGCCTTGTCTCTTGTTTTTACGACCCTTATAGGGGCGTAAAAACAAGAGACAAGGTAGGGCCGGGGAATATTGTCGGAAAGTATCCAGGATATGTTACTCTGTCATGATCCCGAATCTGATTGACAAAAGGTGTCAGGCAAATATAATAGTCATATTAAGATATAAAGCCCTTAGTCCGGCCCCCTGTTGGGAAGCTGTACGTACGCGGCAGGATCCAGTTCAATATTCCAAGAAGGAGGTATTCAGTGGTCGCTTCAACAAAAGATATCCGTAATATAGTTTTAATAGCTCATTCAGGCGCGGGAAAGACTACACTCGCCGAAAACCTGCTCTATAAAGGGGGGGCTATCTCCAAAAAGGGAAGTATAGACCAGGGGACTACCGTATGTGATTACTCAGATGACGAAAAAGAGCGCAAGAACACCATAAACCTGTCGGTGGCCTTTTATGAGAGAAATGGAGTAAAGGTCAACGTGATAGATGTGCCGGGATACCTTGACTATATCGGAGAGGTAGTTGCCGGGGTCAACGCCGCTGACGCCGCGATACTTGTGGTTGACGCAGTAAGTGGTGTGCAGGTTGGCACGAACAAGTTCTGGAAGATAGCTCAGGAACTGGGAATGCCCGGCCTCATAGTCGTGAACAAAATGGATAAAGACAACGCCAATTTCGCTAAGGTAATGGAAAGCCTGCAGAAGTCTTTCGGCAAGGGGTGCGTGGCGTTGTGCTATCCCAACGGAGCAGGTCAGTCTTTTTCGGGGGTAGCTAATCTGCTTACGAAGTCCGGAATGGACTCTCTCGAGGGTCAGGACAAAGAAGAAGCTGACAAGCTTTCAAACGATATGGCCGAAGGCGTGGCTGAATCCGATGACGCTCTCCTTGAAAAATATCTGGAGGAAGGACAGCTTTCTCCGGAAGACCTTAAGGCAGCTTTCAGGAGAGGTGTGGTTTTGGGTAAGATCATTCCCGTCATTCCGGCTTCCGTGGAGAAAGAAATAGGTTTAGAGGAGATAATGCAGGTGGTAGAGAACTATTTCCCCTCCCCTGAAGACATGCCCGGTGTGTTGGCCGAGGTGCCCGGCGCGGAGGGTGATGCCGCAGAAACAAGCGTAGAGGCTAAGTCCGACGGTCCTTTCGCGGCGCAGGTGTTCAAGACCATATCAGATCCGTACGCGGGGCAGATATCCATATTCCGGATAAGGAGCGGAAAGGTCTCAACCAATCAATCAGTGAAGAACACATCAAAGAACAGCGCCGAGAAGCTCGCGCAAGTTTTCTTTTTAGAGGGTAAAGAACAGGTCCAGACGCCGGAAGCCCACGCGGGAGATATAGCGGCCGCGGCTAAACTGAAGAGCACCGAAACTAACGATACGCTTTCTGATGACAAAAAACAGGTCACGTTCAAACCTATCAGGTTTCCCGAGCCCGCGGTAAGTTTTTCGGTAAAACCCAAGAGCCGTTCCGATGAGGATAAAATATCCGGTGTTCTGGCGAAGCTTGCCGCGGAAGACCCCGCTTTCATGTCGGATCTGGACGCTCAGACACATGAAATGATAATCTCAGGAATGGGGGATCTCCATCTAAAGACCATGATCTCCAGGATGAAAAACCGTTACGGTGTGGACGTGGAGATAGGTACCCCAAAAATAGCCTATAAGGAGACAATAACCGCAGGCGGGGATTCCCAATACAGGCATAAAAAGCAGTCCGGCGGCGCCGGTCAGTTCGCTGAGGTCTGGATGAAGGTAGAGCCTCTTGAAAGAGGCGAAGGTTTTCAGTTCGTGGACGAAGTAGTCGGAGGAGCTATACCCCGCCAGTTCATAGGCAGTTGTGAAAAGGGTGTGATGAACGCCATGAAAGAGGGAGCCGTAGCGGGGTTTCCTGTAATAGATGTTAAAGTAACGGTGTATGACGGCAAGACCCATCCTGTTGATTCCAAGGATATAGCCTTCCAGATAGCCGCGGCTCATGCTTTTCGTGAGGCTTGCGGAAAAGCCAAGCCGGTAATATTGGAGCCGGTGATGAACGCTGAGTTCACTATTCCTGAAGAGAACATGGGAGATGTTACGGGATCCTTGAGCTCCAGGAGGGGCAGGGTGCAGGGTATGGACTCTGAAGGAGGTGCGCAGACGGTCAAAGCGCAGATACCGCTTGAGGAGATGTACAAGTACGCTAACGAACTTAAATCCCTTACCGCGGGAAGAGCCACTTATACGATGTCTTTCTCTCACTATGAGGCCGTCCCGTCGAATATAGCGCAGAAAGTCATTTCCGAGAATAAAAGAGAGCATCATCACGAAGGTTAAGGAGAAGGGGATATGTCCGGACATTCAAAATGGTCTAGCATAAAACATAAAAAAGGCGCGCTTGACGCTAAAAGAGGAAAACTTTTCACCAAGCTGATACGAGAGATAACTGTGGCGGCCAGGGAAGGCGGGGGGGATATTAACGCCAATCCCGGGCTGCGACTCGCGGTCCAGAAGGCCAAAGACGCTAATATGCCGGCAGACAATATCGAGCGCGGCATTAAAAAAGGCACCGGAGAGCTGGAGGGCGTTTCATATGAAAATGTTTCGTTCGAAGGATACGCGCCGGGCGGTGTAGCTGTGATAGTCGATGTTTTGACAGACAACAGGAACAGGGCCACAAGTTCCGTCAGGGCCACATTCTCTAAGCGCGGCGGGAACATGGCCGGTGCCGGTTCGGTCTCATTTCAGTTCGACAAAAAAGGCGTTTTTATGGTCAAAAAAAGTGACGCGACCGAGGACGCTTTACTTGATACGGCTCTGGAAGCCGGAGCCGAGGACCTCACCTCGGATGAGGATCTTTTTCAGATAACCTGCGCTCCACAGGATTTTGATAAGGTCCGGACCGCTCTTACCAATAAAGGCGTAAAGCTGGAGGCGTCGGAGCTCAGTATGGTCCCTAAGAACACGGTAATGGTCGAAGATCCCGATACGGCCAGAAAAGTGCTCGCTCTCGTGGAAGACCTTGAGGATAACGATGACGTGCAGAACGTATATTCGAATTTTGACATACCGGATGAGATCCTTAAACAGGTCGATAAATAGCTGTTACTCGCTCGGAAGCCTGTTTTTCACTTTATCATGAGAATACTTGGAGTCGACCCGGGTCTGCAGAGAACGGGATATGGAGTTATAGAGGCTTTGACGGATCGGCGGATGCAGATGGTCGAAGCGGGGGTCATAACAACCGGCGCGGATGAGGGGATCTCCAGAAGGGTCTCGGACATATATGAAAACCTTACCGATATAATAAGAGAAACCAGGCCCGAGGTACTTGTCCTTGAAAAGCTCTATTCGCATTACAAACATCCGGCAACCTCGATACTCATGGGGCACGCCAGGGGTATAGTATGTCTCGCCTGCGGCCAGAACAATATAAAACTTGTGAATTACGCTTCTACCAGGATAAAGAAAGCGGTCACAGGTAACGGCAGGGCCGGCAAACACCAGGTCCAGGGGATGGTGAAATCCCTTTTGGAGCTTGAGAAGTTCCCCGAGCCGGTAGACATAAGCGATGCTCTGGCCATGGCGATAAGTTATGTGTTCATAGAAGGAGTGACATGATATCCGGAATAACAGGCGCTATCGTAGGTAAACGCCAGGGCTCTATAACTGTCAAAAGCGGAGGCATATTTTACGAGGTCCTTTTACCGCTTGCCGTGATGAAAGCTCTGGAGCAGGAGATCGCCGCCGGCGATGATATAGAACTGGTGACATATCATTATTTCCAGATGGGGCAGTCGTCGGGAGTGCCGGTGCTGATAGGTTTTAAGAACGGCATAGAGAAAGAGTTCTTCGAGAAGTTCATATCGGTTTCTGGCATTGGGCCAAAGGCCGCCTGCCGTGCGCTGGCCGAACCTTTCTCAGTTATAGCCGGGGCGATAGACAGCGGCAACGATTCGTTCTTAAGGGGCCTTCCGGGGATCGGCGCTAGAAAGGCCGCTGAGATAGTGGCCAAGCTCAAAGGAAAGGTGGGCAAGTACGGTCTTATACGGGACGGGGAGCCATCAGGGAAGGCACCGGAGCATTCGGATATAGAAGAAGAGGCGATGGCCGTTCTTCTTCAGCTTCAGTACAAGAAAGGCGAGGCCCAGGATATGATAAGCAAAGCATTGGAGAGGGCCCCCGGCATCAGTACGGGAGAGGAGCTGTTGAACGAGGTTTATCGAGAAAGAAAGATAGCGTGACCATGTTCAGCCCAGCCAATCCTGTTCTTACCGCTAGGTGATCCTGCTTCCAGCGGGAGAAGTTAAACGCGACGGAGACACAATGAATGATAGACGCGAAAAGTTCATAGACAAAAGAGAGGGGCCGATCCGTGGGGGAGAGACAGAAGATGACGTAATAATGAACTTTTCCCTGCGTCCCGGAGGTCTCGAGGAATTCGTGGGCCAGGACGCTCTTATCGAATCTCTCAGGATCGCGATAGAGGCTTCCAGGAGAAGAGGCGAGCCCATGGAGCATTTGCTTTTCGCGGGCCCGCCGGGCCTTGGAAAGACGTCGCTCGCGCACATAATAGCCGCTGAAAAGGGGACAAAAATAACCGCGACCAGCGGTCCGGCGATAGAAAGGGCAGGCGACCTTATAGGTATACTGACTAACCTTTCGGACGGGGACATACTTTTCATAGATGAGATACACAGGCTTTCTAAAGTGGTGGAAGAGTTCATATACCCGGCCATGGAGAACTTCCAGATAGATTTTCTTGTGGACAAGGGGCCCTACGCCAAGACAATAAAGTTCAATCTTAAACGCTTCACCCTCATAGGCGCGACCACGCGTTCGGGGCTTTTAAGTTCTCCGCTCAGGGACAGGTTCGGCATGTTCTTCCATATGGAGTTCTATTCCCCGCAAGAGCTCGAGAGGATAATCAAAAGGTCAGCGGGAATACTCGGAATACCGGTTGATGGCAGCGGAGCCATGGAAATAGCTACCCGTTCAAGAGGCACCCCGAGGATAGCTAATCGTCTCTTAAGAAGGGTAAGAGACTGGGTGGAGGTCAGGTCGGACGGCAAGATAACCGGCGATGCCACCCGCGAGGCCCTTGCTACACATGGCATAGACGCTCACGGGCTGGACCGTATAGACAGGCGGGTACTGGATGTTATATACGATTCTTACAAGGGCGGACCGGTAGGTATAGAAGCGCTCGCTTCTTCTCTTAACGAGGAGACAGATACTATTGAGGATGTTATAGAACCGTATCTTTTAAAGATAGGTTTTTTACGGAGGACCCCTCGGGGGAGAGAGCTGACCGAGCAGGCTCTGGGCTATATGGGCAAAAGGTCAATAAATAAAGAAGATACGCTTTTTTAACCTTCGCGGGAAGACGGCATTATCCGATGACATCAAAAAGAATAATAAGTGTTTTCACGGTTATTTTTCTGGCCGTTATTGCCGTTTTCTTGTTCTTCAGGTACTCAAAAGCACCCCCCCCAGCGGAAGATGTGTTCACTGTACGTGTCCGTATAGCCGCAGGCGCAAAAGAAGCGCGTATCTCATCGAAAAGCCCTTGCAATGTATTGGATGCCGACACGGGCAAGATCCTTAGCCCCGGCATGGTACTTCCCCCGGATTCCCGTATTGTTCTTTCAGGCAACAAGATAGCGATGGGAGCTCGTACGTTCTCATCCAAAAGATTGAGCCTCTCTCCGGAGAGTGGTAACGGGATCAAGGTCAATGGTGTTCTTTACCGGGGAGAGATAGACCTTTTAAGGCGGGATGGAGGGTTCGATATAATAAACACCCTGGATATCGAGCATTATCTTATGGGTGTGGTTCCCAGAGAAATGTATTCTTTCTGGCCGATAGAGGCGCTGAGGGCCCAGGCTATCGTTTCACGCAGTTACGCCGCGTACGAGGCGCTCAGGCGGAAAAGCCGAGATCACGATCTGACATCTGATGTTTCGAGCCAGGTATACGGCGGACGGTCCGCCGAAACGCGGCGCACGACAGGCGCTGTTCAGGATACCCGCGGCCTTGTGCTCGAGTATCAGAGAAAGATAGTCCCCGGATATTTTCATTCATGCTGCGGCGGCCACACAAATGATGTAGTATCGGTATGGGGAGGGCCGTACGTGGAGCCTCTTAAAGGAGTGAGATCACGATGGTGCCGATGGACACCGCATTTCCGGTGGAATGCCAGGGTGCCTACAGAAGAAATAAAAGAAAAACTGGATTCTTCCGGATATCATTTCACTAGGATAGACGACATAAGACCGGGTAAAAGGGCCTCTTCCGGCCGTCTTGAGAGCGTACGCGTGAGATCCGGCAACAGGTGGACCGATATTTCCGTGAAGCGTTTTCTCTCGGCAATGGGCAGGAAAACTATCAGAAGCACCAATTTCAAGATAAAGAAATACCCGCTTTTTTATCTTTTCAAAGGATACGGTTGGGGACATGGCGTGGGTATGTGTCAGTGGTGCGCTTTCAGACTTTCTTTGATGTGGCGGGGGCATAAACGGATACTTGAGCATTTTTATCCGGGATCCCACATAGTGGATATGCGAGAAATATTGTGAATCAACGGGGCCAAAATGAAGCTTAATGATTTCAGTTACGATCTGCCTAAAGAACTTATCGCTCAAAGGCCGTTGAAAAGACGCGATGGCTCGCGTCTTATGGTAGTTGACCGTGCGGAAAGATCTATAAGAGATGGGGTTTTCAGGGACATAAAAAGATATCTGCACAGAGGGGACTGTCTTGTAATGAACGATACCAGGGTTGTCCCGGCGCGGCTTTACGGCAGGAGAAAAACCGGGGGGAAAGTGGAGATATTCCTTCTTGAAACCGATTCAGGGTCACCCCGGGCGCTGGTACGTCCTTCTAAAAAGATCAGGGAGGGTGAGGTAATAGATCTCGAGAGCGGCATAAAGGCTACAGTGATGGGGCCCTCAGGCGCGGGGAGGCTCGTGAAGTTCGACGCGCCGCTTGAAGATGTCCTTAAGTCCGGACATATTCCCCTTCCTCCGTACATAGAGCGAGAAGACGAGCCTGGAGACAGGGGTGATTACCAGACGGTCTATGCCCGAAGTGAAGGAGCAACCGCGTCCCCTACAGCGGGGCTTCATTTCACGGAGCAGCTTCTCTCTTCTATACGTGAGAAAGGCGTGAATATAGCGTACGTGACACTGCATACAAGTTACGGGACATTCGCCCCGGTAAAAGTTGAGGACATAGAGGAACACAGTATGCATGAGGAGTATTACGAGTTGACCCCGGAGGCGGCCGCAAAGATAAACACATCGGCAGCGGAAGGCGGACGTATATTCGCTGTAGGTACCACATCCACCAGGGTCCTTGAAACACGGGCCGGAGAAGACAGAATGGTCTCGCCCGGGGTAGGGAGAACTAATCTCTTTATTTATCCGGGATATAAGTTTAGAATAGTGGATAGTATGATAACCAATTTCCATCTGCCGGAGTCAACTCTCATCATGCTTGTTTCGGCTCTGGCGGGCAGGGAGCTTGTGCTGAAAGCGTATGAAAAAGCCATAAAAGAGAAATTCAGGTTCTTTTCATACGGCGATGCCATGTTGATAGTGTGAACAGGAATGCGCGGGGTGTGACCGGGTGTTTTCTTGCTTGTTTTAACCGCCCCTACGAGGTAGGCAAAAGTTGGCTCTAAATTTTTGCGAAGGTCATGGTATCCCATGGAACAATACTTGACAATATGAACCTAAAATTTTCCGGTTTTACCGGAACGAGCGAACTTTTGCTCGGTTAAAAGGCTTCGAAAACACCCGGTCACACCCCACGCGTTACAATATCCCCCGATAGTATCGGGAGAAGGGAGGAACTATTATGAAAAGATACATGTCTTATATTCTGGTGGTGCTGATCGCTCTATTCGCGTCGACCGGGGAGGCCCTTACGGTTAGCGCAAGGTCTATTTCAAGCGGGGTATATGAGGGCGGGGTCTTCAGCCCTAAAAATGATGTTTTTGAGGGTGTGTACCATATCGACGAAGAAAATGGCGAGATAACGCTTGTTAAGGTGACAGCAAATGACCGCGAAGGCAGGACAGAAGAGAATATTTCTTATGAGATCATCGGTTCCATGATAAGCGAAGGGTTTTCCGCGCTTACGGTATCCGCCGAAAGAAAAGGCCAGAAGATATATACCGCTGTGCGGGAATCGAACGTAGGGGGATTCGAGGTACTGATGATGGGGGAGGATTTTTACGAGTACAGCAGGGCCGCCGGGGGAAAGTTTTATCTTGAGAGCGGCAGAGTTGAGAGATAAATAAGCTTATGTCAGGCTTTTTAGTGGGAGGCGATAATGAAGAATAAGTCCGGGAAGGGTCCAGACAGATCGGGTGCTGAAAAAAGAGGGAAAAAGATAAAAGCGTCCGGGATCACTAACGAGGGAGAGTTTTTTTTAAAACACGCCTCATCCATACTTTCAGCCAGCAGGGCCAACATCGACATAATAGACTCTGATTTTAATGTGCTTTATGTCGACACTGAGTGGAGGAAAATTTATGGCGATCCCGAGGGCAGGAAATGTTATGAGTACTTCATGGGCAGGGATAAGCCCTGCCCCGGTTGCGGACTTGTTAAGGCGATAGAGACAAAAAAACCCCATGTAACGGAAGAAGTCCTCACAAAAGGGGGCGGAAAGGTGGTGCGGGTAACGAGCATACCATTTAAAGACGAGAACGGAAAGTGGTTTGCCGCGGAGCTTAATATTGACATTACGGAACAGAAGAAAGTAGAAGAAGACCTGAAGATGGCCAACACTTTTTTAGACGCGGTAATAGATAATATCCCTAACATGTTGTTCATAAAGGACGCCAAAGAACTGCGATTTGTTAAATTCAACCGGGCGGGGGAGGAGCTTTTAGGATATTCCAGAGAGGAGATGCTGGGAAAGAACGATTATGATTTTTTCCCCAAAGAACAGGCGGATTTTTTCATCTCTAAAGACAAAGAAGTGCTTTCAGGCTGTGCCAGGGTAGATATCCCGGAAGAGAATATAGATACAAGGAAAAAAGGCAAAAAAGTGCTTCATACCCAGAAAGTGACCATATGCAATGGCCATGGGAACCCCGAGTTCCTGTTGGGGGTCTCCGAGGATATCACCGAGCGCAAAAAAGCCGAGGCCAGGATCAAACTGTTCCGAGACTTGGTCAACCAGTCCCGTGACGAGATATTTCTTGTGGACGCCCGGACAGGCAGGTTCCTCGACGCCAACGACTACGCCTTAAGGACGCTCGGATATAAAAGGGACGAGATGCTGAAAATGAGGGTAACGGATATAGAGGCGATCATTCCGGATAAGACTTTGTGGAATAAGCATATTAAAGAAGTAAAGGCCTCCGAGGGGCTTGTTCTGGTGGGGCAGCATAGGAAAAAAAGCGGAGAACTTCTTCCTGTAGAGATCAACGTCAAATATGTGGAAATGGAGGGTGAAGAATACATAGTCGCTGTCGCGAGGGATATAACAGAGAGAAAGAAATTCGAGGAAAAGATAATAGAGTCTGAAGCCAGATACCGTACGATATTCGATAACACCGGAAGTGTGATGGCGATAATAGAAGAGGATATGACCATTGTCATGGTCAATAGCGAATTTGAGCGTTTTTTTGGTCTTTCTAAGCAGGAAACAGAGGGAAAGATGACTTTAAGTGAACTTTTGTGCAAGGAGGAGCGCGAGAAGGTTGAAGATTATCACAAACTGAGAAGGATAGACGCTGATGCCGCGCCCAGCAACTATCAGCTCAAGGTAATAGACAGTGGCGGCAATGTCAGCGAAACCTATGTGACGGTGGCCATGATACCCGGCACAAAAATGAGCGTGGTCTCGATACTGAACGTAACGGAGCTGAAGAGGAACGAGTTCGAGCTTGAGCGTCAGAGAGACCTGCTGAAGAATATAAATAAGGCGCTTGAGCACAAGATAAACGAGCTAAGCGAAGCTATGAGGCATATCAAGAAACTTGAAGGTCTTGTGCCGATATGTTCGAGTTGCAAGAAGATGATGAAGTCCGGGGACGACCCAAAAAGATCCGAGTCATGGGTAAGCCTTGAAAAATATATATCCGACAGGACCGACGCCAGTTTCACTCATGGGCTTTGTCCGGACTGCATCAAAAAGCTTTACGGCGATATAGCGGATAAGAAAAATGGAGGGAGAATATGACCGTTTTGGCACTTAAAACGTTGGTTGTGTTATGCGCGTTCCTTCTTGCCGGTCTCGTTCCATCGGCATCAGCCGAAAGGGACGAGTCGGGGATAGTCGCGTATCCCGGAGGAGATTACGGTATCGACATAGGCGGCGGGTACGGAATAATGCCTGACGGCACCATGCTGGAGCCCGAGCAGTACCGTGATAGTTATCGTGACACAAAATACGGCCCCATGACCCAGACCGGGTTTGTGAATTTTCCGTCCTTTTCCTTTCCGGACGCTGTAGCGCCGAGTGAGCCGGAAACGGAGGAGAAGATAAAACCCGAGGAATTCATTTTTTATCAGGACCCGGCGTCTTCGGCCGGCAGCAGCATATGGGGCGTATCCGCCCCCAGAAAACACGAAAAATAGGCGCATGCGCCATCCCTCCGCACGCAAATATATTATATTAATATAGCATTGCATTTTATCCCAAAATACATATACTTTGTATAAAAAGATATTAATAACACTATATATTGAACATAGCGGCCTGAACCTTTAATATGCTTAGAATATTCCTGATATCTTTCATAGGTTCGGTGGTGTTTACCCGTATAGCCATGACGCTTTCCGAGAAACTTGGCATACTTGACCACCCCGACCCGAGAAAAATACACTCAAAAGCTATGCCTCTTCTGGGAGGAGCTGCCATATTCTGCTCCTATATGGCAGCTCTTTTGATAAATTTCCATTTTTCCTGGAAATTAAAAGGCGTTGTAATAGCGTCCACTCTCATCTTCCTCACCGGTATTATTGATGATATTAAAGATGTACCGGCAGGGGCCCGTCTTTTGACCCAGATAGCCGCATCCTGCATCCTGATATATTTCGGGGTGCATCTTAAGGTAATACCGAACACTGTGCCGCTTTACTGGTATATGAACGCCGTTATAACCGTAGTGTGGGTGGTGGGAATAACCAACGCCGTAAATTTTATAGACGGGGTAGACGGCATGGCGGCGGGAGTGGCGCTGATCGCGTCCGGGACCTTTTTTGTAATAGCCTATCAGACGGGGCAGTCCTATTTCGCTTTTCTCAACATAGCTTTGGCCGGCTCATGTCTCGGGTTCCTTTTCTATAATTTCCCTCCGGCCCGTATATTCCTGGGCGATTCGGGCAGCGGACTTTTGGGGTTCAGCCTCGCGTCTTTCGCGGCTATGGGCGACTGGGCCAGGGATAACCGTATAGTATCGCTGAGCATACCGGTGCTTGTTCTCGCGATACTGATATTCGATATGGCGTATATCTCAATAGCACGTGTACATCAGGGCAAGGTCAGGAACTTCAAAGAATGGATAGAATACGTCGGCAGGGACCATCTGCAGCACAGGCTTATGGCGCTTGGATTGAGCCCGGTCCAGACAGTGTTCTTCGTATATCTGGTGTGCGTGATATTCTCAATAAGCGCTATTGTTCTAAAAGGAGCCGATACTTTTCAGGCGATGATGCTTATCACGCAATGCGCTCTGATATTAGCCGTTATGGCCTTCCTGATGATAGTCGGCAGAAAGAACCTTAACGGCATGAAGGGAGAGTAACGTGGATTTTCTGGGACATTGGGATCTTAAGGAAAAACCGTTCGAGAATACGGGAGACCCGAAATTTTTCTACTTTTCTCCGAATCACAAAGAGGCTCTGGTCCGGCTCATATACGTAATAAAACAGAACAAGGCGGGCGCGCTGCTGGCCGGGGATTACGGTACGGGAAAGACCACTATAGCAAGAGAGCTTCTCGCGGAGATAGAAGAGAATGATATGTATTCGAGCGTTTACATAAGCAACCCTCTTCTTTCGACCAAGGAACTGCTCCAGGAGATAACTTACCAACTGGGTGGTGAGGATAAAGGCCTCACACGGCTCAAGCTGAGGAGGCTTATCGAAGACAAGCTCAAAAGAACGGCGGACGAGGGGCACCACACGGTAATAGTGGTTGACGAGGCCCACCTTCTGACGCGCAAGGATCTGCTTGAGGAGCTCAGGCTCCTTATGAACATGCAATATAAGAACAGGTATCTTTCGACCCTTATCATGATGGGGCAGTTGGAGCTTAAGGATGTCATAGATTCTATGCCGCAGTTCAAACAGAGGTTCGCGATATACTATGTGCTCGGGCATCTCGACGCCGCCGAGACAGCCAAGTATATTCGGCACAGGCTCAAAATAGCCGGGATAGATAGGGATATTTTTGACGGAGAGGTTGACCCTCTTATACACGGGTATTCAAGCGGGAGCCCGAGGCAGATAAACAATATCTGCGATATGGCGCTTCTCGTAGGTTACATGCGGGGGTCCCAGATCATACAACCCTCTATCATAGAGGAAGTTGTCAAAGATCTGGGAGGGAGCGTTTAGCTTATCATGGTGGATTTTCACAAGGAACTTAGAGGATCGGATAAACTTGGCAAGTCCGGAAAGGTGAAAAATGGCCAGGCCTTATCTCTTGCGGGGGATGATGTTCCGGAGAAACTCTCGCTGCCTGTTTCCAATATGGATAAAGCCGGCGCGGTTTACGGTGAACTTCTGGATTTTGTCACCGAAAACCTCGACCTCGCGGCAAAGGGAAGGGAAAACGAGCTTGACGGGGCGAAGATAAAGGAAAAAGCGGATGCTTTCTCATCCGTTATTCTTACAAAAATAGTGCCGGACGATCTTGTGAGGCTTGTTTTCATACATGATGACTGTAGAGATAATTATATTTATGAACATTCGGTAAACGTATGTTTGCTCTCGGTCTACCTGGCGATACGTCTTAATTTTTCGAAAGCGAAACTGGTTGACCTGGTAATAGCTTCATTGTTCCACGACATAGGTCTGATGCGTATTCCCGGAAGCGTATGGAACCAGAACGGCAGGTTGAGCCAGGCTGATTACACCGAGATAAAAAGACATCCGATTTACGGCAGGGAGATATTCGAGAAGATCAAAGAGACCGGCGATACTGTCCCTCTGGTAATAGGACAGTATCATGAGACGGTCGATGGTACGGGCTACCCCGATCATCTTAAGAAAGACAGCATAAATTATCTGGCCAGATTGCTGTCGCCTGTCGACCGGTATGAGGCCCAGACACATACAAGAATGTGGAAGCCTAAAGTTCTCCCCGATAAGGCAATGCAGCAGATGCTCGATCATGATCAGGGTAGATACGACCCGCATTTCATGAAAGCGATCCTGAAATATATATCTATTTTTCCTGTAGGGTCACGGGTAAAAATAAGCTCAGAGGAGTATGCGGAAGTGGTCAAGGTAAACGAGAAAACTCCGATGCGCCCGGTGATCGAAGTGGACCTTGACAGAGATAAAAAACCTTTGCCCGAAAAGAGAATAATGGACCTTTCAGGGCAGTTCCTGATACACGTTCAACATTGTGTGGATCCCGGGGAAATGGAACCGGCAGGGCAATAACAGAAATCAACGCGAGGTGGGCGAAATGTATAAAACCAGTAAGCTGAGAAATATATTTTTTATTGCGGCTATAGCGCTCATATCGATGCAATT
>CAYVIW010000002.1:0-8057 GCA_964451815.1 uncultured Planctomycetia bacterium
TTCTGCCTTCCGCAAGCAGCGAGGCGATAATAAGTATCGGCACTTCGTCTATCAACAGGGGGATCTCTTCGGCCTCCACAACAGCCGCTTTGAGCGGACCGGCTTTTACCCTTATATCGCCCAGACCTTCCACCCCTTCGGCAGTTCCTGTTATCTCTATATCAGCGCCCATCCTTTCAAGCACCGTCAACATACCCACCCGGGTAGGATTAAGCCCTACTCCCTTAAGAACGATGTCAGATCCCGGCACCCCCAGGGCTCCCACAATAAAGAACGCCGCGCTCGAAATGTCTCCGGGCACCACGAGGTCTCTCGGGATAAGTTCCTTAAGTCCGCTGATGACGGTCGTAAGCCCCTTCCTTATTATAGGGGCTGAAAAGTATTCGAGCATCCTCTCGGTATGATCCCTTGACTGAAAAGGCTCGGTTACCGAAGTCTGGCCGCGGGCGTACATGCCGGCGGCCAGAACACATGACTTGATCTGCGCGCTCGCGACCGGTGAAATATAGTCTATGCCCGTTAACGTCCCGCCCGGGCCGCCAACTTTGATGGGGGGACGGTCATCGTTAAGTGTTTCCACGGCCGCCCCCATTTTTTTTAGCGGCTCCACTACGCGGCCCATGGGCCTTCTTGAAAGCGAATCGTCCCCGGTGAGCTCAACCGAAAAATCCTGTCCGGCCAGGATGCCCGAAATAACGCGCATGGTCGTGCCGGAATTGCCCATATAAAGTTCTCTCCCCGGGGACTTAAGGCTTCTCAGCCCTTTGCCTCGTATAAAGAGCCCCTTCCCGTCACGCTCGATATCCACCCCCATTGCCCTGAAGGCGTCGAGCGTTCGGGTACAGTCTTCGCTGAAAAGAAAATTTTCCACGCGAAGATCCCCCGAAGATACCGAGCCGAACATAACGGCCCTGTGGGATACACTTTTATCGGCCGGGACCTTTATCTCGCCCTTCAGCGCTTTCGAGGCTTTAATTATTTTCCAATCCATCTTTTCACCGCCCGGTCTTCATTTGTTCTTCTTTATTCTGTCTATGAAACTTTTAATGTCTTCCGGGACAGGAGACGAGAACTCCATTTGTCGGCCCGTGCCGGGATGAGTAAAACTCAGCTTTTCGGCGTGCAGGGCCTGTCTTTCCATATCCTGACCGCCTCCATAGGCCGGATCGCCGGCAACGGGATTGCCCAGGTATTTCATATGCACCCTTATCTGATGGGTTCGTCCCGTATGAAGATCGAGCCTGAGAACAGTAAAATCGCCCAACCTCTCTACCACATGATAGGTCGTCCTCGCCTCTTTACCTTCCGAATGTTCCACGGCCATCTTTTTTCTTTCGACAGAATGTCTTGCCACGGGAGCGTCTATCACTGCGTTGTCCATCTCCACGTTACCCTTGACTATCGCGAAATACACTTTTTTGACGGCCCTTTCCTGGAACTGCCCGGCCAGAGACCTGAGGGCCCGGTCGTTCTTAGCCGCGACCATTACGCCCGAGGTATCCTTATCGAGCCTGTGGACTATGCCCGGACGGACAGGATCGTCAGAATCCGGCAGCTTTCCGCAATGATGCGCGAGGGCGTTCACTACCGTACCTGTCCTGTTGCCTGAACCGGGGTGTACCACCATGCCGGCGGGCTTATCGATAACTATCAGCCATTCGTCCTCATATAATATCTTCAGGGGAATGTCTTCCGCCTCCACACGGCAAGGTTCTTGAGGCGGTATATCTATGTTTATAACCTGGCCTTCTTTTACAGCGTAGCGGGGTTTAGCGTTCTCGCCGTCAACTGTCACCATATCACGGTCTATAAGATCTTTGACCTGGGTGCGGGAATACCCGTCCCCCAGCCTGACGGCCAGATATCTGTCAAGCCTCATCCCCTTATCTTCCGGCGACACACAGAATTGCCTGTGTTCCATCAGTTAAAGCCGTCCCTTAACGGCAGCCTGTCGGCCGTTCTTTAATATAAAATATAAAAGAGCCCCGGCCGTGAACGTCGCCAGGCTTATGACCTGCGAGAGAGTGAAGACGCCGACCATCGAAAGACTGTCACCCCTTAAAAAGTCCATGAAGAACCTGAACGTGGAATAGATCATGAGGTACGCGCAGAAAACATGACCATCGAAACGTCTTTTCGCACGGAGCATAGAAAGGATGACGAATATGATCAGAAGCCCAAGGCTGGAATAGATCTGGGTCGGTACTCTCATGACCTCTTCTCCCGGAAAGGTCACGCCGAAAGGTCCGGATACCTCCCTGCCGTAGCAGCACCCGTTGAGAAAACACCCTATCCTTCCGATTGACTGGGCAAGAGCCATATACGGGGCGATAATATCGCTGACACGCCAGAATGATATCTTCTTGACGCGGGAAAGAATAGCCGCCCCTAAAATACCGCCCGCAAGCGCGCCCTGAATAGCCAGACCGCCTTCCGCCAGGTCAAACACTCCCCAGAAGTTGCCACCCGCGTAATGCTCCCAGTTTATGGCCACAAAGAGAAGTCTTCCGCCGGCAAGCCCGCCCGCTATCGCCCCCAGCATAATATCGATAATAGCGCCGGACTTTATGCCTGACCTTTCGGACTCGCGGGATATCAGCAGGATCGATAAAGCGATCCCCAGAGCGACAAAAACGCCGTAGGAATAGAACGTTAAGGGGCCGAACTGAAATATTATCCTGTGCATTTTCGCCTCCCCGAAGATGTTATCAGAATGAAAGCCAGCATGGCCGCTCCTACGGTTATACAGCTGTCGGCTACGTTAAAGACCGGCCATATCCTGAGATCGAAAATATCCACCACATAGCCCAGGCCTATCCTGTCGGTAAGGTTGCCCAGCGTCCCTCCGAGTATCAGAGAAAGAGCCGTCTTCTCGTAACGGTCCGAGACAAAACGTCCCGATAAAAAAATATATATTATGGCCAGCGAAAAGATCACGGCCGACCAGGTAAATATATACTGGTGGTCCTTGAGCAGGCCGAAGGCCGCCCCGGTATTATAGACAAGGGTCAGGTGAAAGATATTATCCACTACCGGGATGCTGCGTCCTTCCCACATAACACTCCGGGCTATTGATTTCGAGACCTGATCAGCGATAAATACCGCCAGGGCCGCCATTAAATATCCTGCCTGTCCCCGGGGGGCGTGCTTTTTCCTCAATTTGATCCTTCCATGCGCGTCACAACTTCCCGGCAGCGCCGGCAAAGTTCGGGATGTTCCCCTTCCGGAACCGCCGTGTCGCCGTAGTTCCAGCATCTGGGGCATTTGGCGCCTTTAGCTTTCTCTATCCTTATTTTAAGAGGCAGTTCCGCGCCCTGGCTCATATCCTCCGAAACACCGCTTAATTCGACCTGGGATACCTTGAAAAGCCCCGAAAGTTTCTCTATGTTCTCTGAGAGAAAAGACTTCATCTCGCTATCCTCGGAGGCGAGAAATACAGCGGCCTCAAGGGAGCTTCCTATGACCCCTTTAGAGCGTTCCATTTCCAGATGTTTCATTATTACGTCCCTGAGGGCAAGAAGCCTTTCCCATTTACGGTCGAGCTCACTGTCCCTCCATGCCGCCATCTCCCCGGTATCGGCTGGCCAGTACTCCATGTGGACGCTTTCCCTTTTCCCAGGAAAGGCCAGGTGAGACCATATCTCTTCGGACGTGAAACACAATACGGGAGCCATCACGCGCGTTATCACCGACAGCGCCTTGAATATAACGGTCTGGTGGGCCCTTCTTTCCGCTGAATCGGGATAAAGTATGTACAAAGAATCTTTCAGGATATCAAGATAAACAGCGCTCACTTCATATACGCAAAGATCATAGACTTTTCTGTAAACTTTATGAAAAGACCATTTTTCATAATGGCCGGTAACTTCTTCCACTATACCCGAAAGTTTTGAGAGCATCCACCTGTCTATCTCGGGCATTCCAGAGACAGGCACTTGATCTTTCGAAGGATCAAAATCGTAAAGATTGCTTATGAGGAACCTGAAGGTGTTGCGTATCTTTCTGTACCCGTCGGCCAGGCGCTCGAGTATTTCCGGGGATATCTTTATGTCCGCCTCATAATCGCTGGAAGCCACCCACAGCCTTAGGATGTCGGCCCCGTACTTTTTCATGACTTCCCCGGGGCTTATAACATTACCGATCGACTTGGACATCTTCTTGCCTTCACCGTCAACCACAAAACCGTGCGTAAGGACCTCTCTATATGGGGCTTTACCGGTCATGGCCACCGAAGTTATAAGAGCTGACTGGAACCACCCTCTGTGCTGGTCGGACCCTTCAAGATAAAGGTCCGCCGGGCTGTCAAGTTCTTCTCTCGCGCCGAGCACCGCCTTGTGGCTCACGCCGGAATCGAACCACACATCCAGGATATCGCTCTCTTTCTCCAGGTCACTCCCCCCGCAGGCGGGACACTTGCCCCCCTCAGGAAGAAAATCCTCAGCGGGTCTTACGAACCACACACTGGCACCCTCTTTAGCCGTAAGCTCCGCCGCCCTCCTTATAACGTTCTCGTCGGTGAAAGAAGCGCGGCACCCCCCGCATCTGAAAGCCGGTATCGGGACCCCCCAGTGCCTTTGCCTGGAAAGGCACCAGTCCGGTCGCAGCTTGACCATGGAACCTATCCTTTCCATCCCTCCTTCGGGCACCCATTTGACGCTGTTCTCTATAATATCGGCCAGTTTCAAGCGAAGCCCCTTATGGTCAACGTTCAGGAACCACTGTTCGGTAGCCCTGAAGATTATCGGCTCCTTGCACCGCCAGCAGTGAGGGTACGAATGGGTTATTTTTTCCGCTTTTATCAGCGCGCCGGACGCGCGCAGTTTTTCTATAACGGCGCTGTCGGCCTCGTGAACACCCGTCCCTTCAAGATCTCCGGCTTCCCGGGTGAACCTGCCCTTCTCGTCCACCGGCATTATCATCGGAAGACCATGTTTTTTGCCTGTGAAATAATCGTCCTGACCATGTCCGGGGGCTATGTGCACACATCCGGTGCCTTCCTCTTTTGTCACGTATTCGGCCAGGACCACCCTTGAGGGCCTCTCTATGAAGGGATGGCAGCAGGAAGAGATCTCGCCGGCAAGTTCGCGTCCGGTCTTTTTATTTATCACCTCATATTCCGATACTCCCGCCTTTTCGAGCACCCGCCCGGCAAGAGACTGAGCCATTATCCACACTTCCCCTCCGGTTGAGACAAAAGAGTATTCAAAGTCGGGATGTATCGCCACCGCCACGTTGGCCAGCAGGGTCCAGGGTGTGGTAGTCCATATTATCAGGTAAACCGGCTTGCCGTCCTCCTTAAGAGATAGGTCGAATTTTACATAGATAGAAGGCGAGGTCTTGTCATAATACTCAACCTCGGCCTCGGCCAGAGCGGTTTCGCAGTCTGAACACCAGTTGACCGGCTTAAGGTCCTTGTAAATATAACCTTTGGAGTACAGGTCCGCGAGGGATAACAGGATCTCAGACTCATATTCTTTGTTAAGCGTAAGATAGGGCCTTTTCCAGTCCCCGAATACCCCAAGCCTTTTGAATTCCTCGGTCTGCACCCTGACGAATTTCATGGCGTAATTGTACGCTTTCTTGCGAAACTCCACCTTGTCTATATCGTGTTTGGAAATGTCGAGCTCTTTCAGCAGCTGGTGCTCCACAGGAAGACCGTGACAGTCCCAGCCGGGGATAAAGGGAGACGAACACCCTCTCATGGTATGGTATTTAACACATATATCTTTGAGTATCTTGTTGAGGACATGCCCCATATGGATGTTCCCGTTCGCGTACGGCGGGCCGTCATGCAGAATAAAGCTTTTTCCGGTATCTTTACGGCTCTCCATTATAGCCGGATATATGGCCGAACTTTCCCATTTTTTCAGCATCTCGGGCTCCCTCTGCGGGAGGTTGGCCTTCATCGAAAAACCGGTCTTCGGAAGATTAAGTGTATCCTTGTAGTTGGTCTTTTCACCCATTTGTCCGCCTTTTTATATTGTTCCTGTACCCTAAATAAATCCGTCTATTATCGGTTTAAGTTTCTCAAGCGTCTGGGGCGGGACGGCCTCTTTCCTGGTAAGTATAGCGTTACGCAAGGCTTCTCCGCATGAACAGGTCCGCTCTTCGGGCATGCTCTTTATGGTGTTCTCTATCATCTTCTTCGCCACTTCCGCGTTCCTGGCAAGGTTCCCCATGACCATCTCTACAGAAACGGTCTCTATCTCGGGCACGGTATACCAGCAGTCATAATCCGTTATAAGAGCTATGGTGGCGTAACACATGCCGGCTTCCCTGGCCAGACGCGCTTCCTGTATATTGGTCATACCGATAACGTCAGCTCCCCAGCTTCTGTAAAGACGCGATTCCGCCCTGGTGGAAAAAGCCGGGCCCTCCATGTTTATATATGTTCCCCCGTCGTGCACCTTGACGCCGAGGTCATTGTTCTCTCTTAAGATATGATCTTTCAAATGTACGCAAACGGGATCGCTTAAAGCGACATGTGCCACGATACCGTCGCCGAAAAATGTTGTTGACCTGCCCTGGTTGGTGCGGTCTATGAACTGGTCCACCAGAAGCACATCCATGGGACGAACTTCTTCCTTCAGGCTTCCTACCGCGGAAACCGATATCAAACGGTCCACCCCCAACGTCTTGAACGCGTAAATATTGGCCCTGAAATTTATCTCTGTGGGCAGGAGACTGTGGTCTCTCATGTGCCTGGGAATGAACGCGACATCCCGGCCGGCCAGCTCTCCCAGTACTACCTCGTCGGAGGGATCGCCGAAAGGAGTGGTCACCTTTCTGGTCTCCCTGATCTTCAGGCCCTCTATTGAATAGAGGGCGCTGCCCCCTATTATGCCTGTCTTGCCCATCTAACCGGCCTCCTCAGGTTATCTCGAGCACCTTTTTTCTTGACGCGTGGCCCGAGACTATTCTTACGCTGCTTTTCTTTACTCCATGCTCCCTGGCCACCAGCTTAAGTACGGCTTCATTGGCCTTTCCCTTGTCCGGAGCAGACTTAACATATACTTTCACCCATCCGTCCTTGCGGACTATCTCCTCTCTCGAAGAAGACGGGAACACCTTTATCTCTATCCTCATCTCAGTCTGTAGGCTATCTGCAGAAGAACGTTAACGATAAAATTCCTGAGAACGCTAAGAAGAAGGAACGCTATTATCGGAGAGAGATCTATCCCTCCTACCTGAAGAGGAAGTCGACGAAAAGGCAGCAATATCGGATCCGTTATTTTGTAGATCACCTGTACTATCTCGTTGTAAGGATCGGGATTCACCCAGGAAAGTATTATCCTTATTACCAACAGAAAATAGACTATATTAAAAACAAGAGACACAAGATGCGCCAGGCTCTGAAGTACTTCCGACAATATGAACATGTTATCTCCCTTCCGAAAGTTCGCCGGCCCGCTTACGGGCTTTATGGATGGCCCTGGCTACCGTACCGGCAAAAGCTTCTTCTTCAAAGACCGAAAGAGCCGCTTCGGTCGTCCCGCCCCGGGAAGCCACTTTTTTGATAAGCTCGGACGGGGAAAACCCCGATGAACTCATAACAGAAGACGCTCCGCGAAAGGTTTCCTTAACAAGCGTATCGGCAAGCTCCGAGCTTAACCCTTCCTCCCGCGCGGAGGCTATCATGGTTTCGGCAAGATAGAAAAAATATGCCGGACCGCTGCCGGATATGGCCGTGACAGCGTCCATGCTGGATTCCTCCACCTCTATAACCTTACCTATGCCTGAGAGTATCTCCCGGCAGGCGCCGCGCGCGTCCTTTTTCACAAGATCATTGGCCGTAAAACAGGTAACGGCCCGCCCCACAGAAGCCGCTATATTAGGCATAGCCCTTACTACGGCGGATTCCTTGCCCAGTACGCGTGTTATGTCCTTTATCCGGGCGCCGGCTATAACGGACAGCAGGGTCTGACCCACAATATCGGCGGCTATTTCTTTGGCCAGCGCCGCTAGATCCGCGGGTTTAACGGCCAGTATGAGCACATCCGAGCCTCTGACCATCTGCGACAGCCCCCCCCGCCGGCATCCGACATCCGCCACCAGTC
>CAYVIW010000003.1:0-9956 GCA_964451815.1 uncultured Planctomycetia bacterium
TTTTCATTATCATTCATCCCCGCAAGCATTTCTTCCGGAAGCTGCCCGCTGGTATCGATATTGCCATCAGAAAAATACGTTATGTATTTTTCGAACATACCCTTAAACGCCTTACACTCCTCGTGCGTGAACCCGGCCTTAGCAAAAGCCTCATGAACTATAACTGCCGGTGAGATCCCTCCTTCGTTGTAAGGCAGGTATATGCCTCTTGAGCCGGGGTGAGCGGTCTTGAAGTTCTCATCCAATATCACCATAAGCTGTCCCGCCGATACAGTCCTGCCCAGATCCCTCGAAATACCACGGCTAACAGCATCAAGAAAAGCATATACGCTGTAGATGGGCGCATAGTTATTTTCTACGACCTTATATTTGCCTTCTTTTATGGCTTTTCTTATCAGCTCATCCTGTTGCCTCTCGCTTTCAAGATAACGGGATATGTCGATCGCCTCGGCCCTTTCAAGCATATCCGCCATTTCTATCCTGCTCAGCAAGTTATGCGTTCTTACCTCTTTTTCTGTGAAGAAAACCAGTTCATACCCTGAAGACCGGTCTTCCGATGCAAGCACGGCGCACCAGTACCTTATCTCTTCTCCATTCCTCGTCAGAACGGCCGGGACAACTCTGATATTCCTGTTTTCGTAGTAACTGGCCTGGCTGAACAAAAATTCCATACTGATACCCTCTGACTCGAGATCCACACCCAGATCTGTGGAGGTCCTGTTGCCCAGTTCGGTGATCATATCGAGTTCCCCGGAAAGCGATGCGGAGGTAAGTACGTATTCGAGCATGGCAATATCTTTTATCTCAATGCCGGCCAGAGGAGAAAAAACAGATCGTGGCGATATGTGGTCAAGAACCCTGCCGGTATTCTCTCCAAACGCGTCTCCGGTGAGAGAGAAGATCATTAAAAACGACAGCATTAAGCAAATAGACTTTGAGTACATTGACCGTTTTATATTTTTCATATTTTCCTTCTAATCTTTATAAATGTACACTTTTTTACCACTAACATTTTTAAAACAACGTTTAGCAGTAAAAGCTACAGGCTTTCTTGGAAGTTATATTGGTTTATATTTTATCACATTTTCCAAAATAACAAACTATTTCTTGGGCTAACAACAGTTGCAGGGACAGGTGTGGCTTTGTCACAGAGACAGGTATGGGTTCAGCTTGAGTACAGGTGTAGCTTTGAGGCGGGAACAGGTGTAAGATCGATTTGAGAACGGTCCCTACAACTGGAGTCTTCTGCGCATGTAGTGGATGTAAAGGAGGGTGCCGAAAACAGCGACTCCTCCCAGAACATAGAAAACTTTATGTATCCCCAGAGTGTCCATTATTATACCGGCAAGAAGAGGCGCGATCATAACCCCTACGCTCATAGCGGCATTGGTTATGCCCATCCAGCTGCCCATTCCCACCTTTTCCCCCACCCCTATGGACATATTCATAAGAGCCGGAATAGATATACCTACTCCGGTTCCCAATAGCCCCCCGGCTATCAAAAGCCAGTGGAGATCCGGGCAAAGAGGCAGAACAAAAAGCGCTGTCATACTTACGGAAACACCGGTGCCTATCTGAAAAAGCTGCCCCGTTTTAGTGAGCCTGTCGGATAACCTGCCGAACGGTACCTGCAGTATACCGGCCATGAATATCCCAAAAGATAATATCAGGCCTATATGGTCGGGGTCGATATCGACGCTCTCGGCAAGCGAAGGCAGAAAAGACAAAAAGACCGTCATAATGAGGGTTGTTATTACGGCGATAATGAGGATGCCTTTTATAAAGCTGTATCTTATAAGCTCCATGAAAGGAAAAACCCTGTGCGGAGGCTCCTCCGCCGGAGGTCTTGAATCCTGTAGAAAGAAAAATACAACGAGAAAAGAGAGAAAGCCTAAAATGGACATAGTGTAAAATATTGCCGCGAAACCGAAGAAATGGTGTACAACGCCCCCCAGTAAAGGGCCGGAAGCAAGGCCCATATAGAACATAGCGGTCATAGACGCGGCGGACTGCCCTTTTTTACCTTTTTCTCCCAGGTCACCCACATATGCCATTACCATAGGTATTACCATGCCCGCGGAAAGCCCGTGGACCATCCTTACAAGCGTCAAGTTGTAAACATTATGCGCGAGGGGGTATAAAAGCGAGACAACAGCGAACAGGAGAAGTCCGTATGAAATGAATATTTTCTTGCCGAAACGCTCCGAGGCCTTACCCACAACAGGCATGATAATGCCTCGAGAAAAAGCGAACCCCGCGAAAACCATTCCCATCCAGAGCCCGTTAGCGTGATGCCTGTGCACCAGTTCGGGCAGAAAAGGTGATATTATGCCCATACCCAGCATGGCGGAAAAAGCGGCGGTCAAAAGTATATAGAATGTCCTTCTAGGCATTTTTTAATATGGTCGGGTCTATTTTCAGCGTATCGAGCGCATGAGCGTCATTCCGCGCTGATAGCTTATTCTGTAAAGTTCGGCGGAGTTCCCCGCAGCGTCCCGGAGAAATTCAATAAAAGACATCCTGAAAAGAGGGGCGAACACGGCCATGACCACTATAATGTTACCGATGAATATTACAGCAAGCGAGAAAACAAAACCCGACTTGGCGATATCGGGCTGTTGTATCTTAAGGACTTCTGCCGTCATAACAAAATGGAAAGCGAGAGTGGCGCCCACAAGAAAAAGAAATATCAGGGTCATGTGAGGCACCCTTATATCAAGTCCCCTCATGATCACATAGATCGCGCCGAGAAATATGGTATAAAGCGGCACAAAATACGGGCTCAGCTCTATAAAGAAATTCGTCTTCGAGGTGACCACGTTGCCTCCGGAAGGCGATACGTTGAAAGAAACAACGTGCCCACCGCAAAGCCAGGTGGCGATAACGTGAACAAATTCATGGGCAAGAACGTAAAGGTAAACCGGGCGTATAACTATAAGATGAAAAACAAGATACACCAGCACACCTCTTTCAATGAGCCTGAGTATGCCGCTGAAAACGCTTATATCCGAGATCTGCGCGTAAAATGCCTGGGCCACACCAACGGCCACGGGCAATAGAAGTATACCGAGAAGATTTTTAAATATTTTGGAGAACATGTATATCAGGCACTTTTTATATCGGCGCTATTCTGTCGGCGCCGAAATACGGCCTCAACACCTCCGGTATGCTTACCGACCCGTCCTTCTGCTGGTATGTTTCCAGAAGAGCTATAACAAGCCGTGGAAGCGCTACACCGGACCCGTTGAGCGTGTGCAGGTATCCGGCTTTCCGCGCCTTATCTTTGGGCTGGTATTTAATATTGGCCCTTCTGGCCTGAAAATCCGTGAATACCGAACAGCTGGATACCTCCAGCCATTTTTTAGCCCCCGGGGCCCAGAGCTCGATATCATAGCATTTATGCGCCGCGAAACTCAGGTCGTATGTGCATAGCGCGGCCACGCGGTAATAGAGACCCAGGCGGCGCAATATGTCTTCCGCGTCGGCCACGAGGCTCTCCAGCTCGTCCATTGATGTTTCGGGACGGGTGAACTTTACCATCTCTACCTTATCGAACTGATGCACTCGTATGAGTCCCTTGGTGTCCTTGCCATAGGACCCGGCCTCTCTCCTGAAACATGTGGTATAGGCCGTGTAATAAAGGGGGAGATCCTCTTCAGGGATAGTCTCGCCCGCGTGGTAGTTGGTCACCGGAACTTCAGCGGTCGGTATCAGAAAGAGATCTTCCTCATATACCTTGTACATGTCATCTTCCAGCTTGGGTATCTGGCCTGTGCCGTACATGCTGTTCCTATTGACCAGAACGGGCGGGAAAAGCTCCTTGTATCCGTGCTCTTTAACGTGCACGTCGAGCATGTAGTTTATAAGCGCCCTTTCCAGTTTGGCGCCCTGGCCGACAAATATCGGGAAAAAGGTCCCTGTTACCTTGGAGCCTCTCTCAAAGTCAAAAAGCTCGTTTATCCTGCCCAGCTCTATGTGGTCTTTCGCCTCGAAAGAGAAACCAGGCTTTTCTCCCCATTCTCTTATTACTTTGTTATCGGCCTCGCTCTCTCCCACGGGAACACTTTCATGGGGCACATTGGGGATCATATCAAGAACCCCTTTAAAATCCGATTCGACCTCTCTGAGCTCTCCGTCAAGAGCTTTTATCCTGTCTGTAACGGCGCTTACCTCGGCCTTGGCCGAGGTAACATCGGCTTTCTGTTTTATGAGCTGACCTATCTTTTTTGAGGCTTCGTTCTTCTGCCTTTTAAGCTCCTCTGCGCGCTGGATGAGATCTTTCCGCGCGCTGTCAAGTTCCATAAACCTGTCCACAAGTCCCGCGTCGCCCTTTCTGTCGGAAAGAGACTTTTTTACCGCTTCCGGGTTCTCTCTTATAAATTTCGGGTCAAGCATTTTGTTCCTTTTGGTGAATATCCTTTTTTCCGCCGAGCTGACGAACAGCATCCCGGCAAGAAAATAAAGCTGTGTTTATTATCCAGAATATATCACGGCTCGGGGATTTATGCAAACCTCTCTCAGCCTTTTATTACGCCAAGGGGCCTCATGCGGGCCACCTTGAGAGATATACCGGCCTTCTCGACTATATCGACCACTTCGCTGACATCCTTGTACGCGTCCGAAACTTCCTCTCTCAGCGTATCGCGCCCGCTCCATCGTACCAAAATACCCATGTCGGCAAGCTCCCTCGAGACCGAACGGCCCCGCGTCATCTTTACAGAAGCGATCCTGGACAAGAGCCTTCCCGCGCCATGGCAGGTGGAATAGAAAGTTTCAGCGCCGTGCTCAGTGCCGGCCAGAAGATAAGAGCACCTTCCCATATCACCGGGTATTATGACCGACTGACCCCATGGCCTGTAGGCCTCGGGGAGTTCCTGGTGCCCCGGGGGAAAAGCCCGTGTAGCGCCTTTACGGTGCACGCACAGCTCTTTTTTGACCCCATCTATCTCGTACCTCTCTATTTTACCGATATTATGGGCCACGTCATACACAAGGCTCATGCCCAATGACGAAGCGCTCTCGCCGAAAACCTTCTCGAACGCCTTCCGGCAGAGATGTGTTATGACCTGTCGGTTATTCCACGCGTAATTTGCGGCGCATCTCATGGCCCCCAGGTAATCCTGCCCTTCCGGGCTGTTAACGGGAGCGCAGGAAAGCTGCCTGTCGGGCATGGATATCCCTAGACGGGAAGCGGTCCTGACCATGGCGGATGAATAGTCGCTGCATATCTGGTGCCCGAATCCGCGGCTTCCCGTATGTATCATAAGGGTGACCTGCCCCTTTTTTATGCCGAAAGCCGCGGCGATCTCATCGTTATATATTTCATCCACCGCCTGGATCTCCAGAAAATGATTTCCCGAGCCGAGTGTCCCGGACTGTTTTCTGCCTCTCTGGTAGGCCCTGTCGGACACTTTTGAGGGGTCCGCTCCTTTGATCGCGCCGGTCTCCTCACAGTATTCCAGGTCGCCGACAGCGCCGTATCCCTTCTCAACGGCCCATCCGGCGCCCTTCATCATTATTTCTCTTTCCTCCCTGGAACTGACTTTTACATCGCCGGTCGACCCCACACCGACAGGCACCATCCCGAAAAGAGCGTCGACAGTTTCCTTTATCTTCCCCTTCACACCGGCCGCCTCGAGATCCGTCCGGAGAAGCCGGACGCCGCAATTTATGTCGAAGCCAATCGCTCCAGGGGTTATCACCCCGCCCGCTCCGATATCGGTAGCGACCACCCCGCCTATCGGCAGACCGTATCCCCAGTGTATATCGGGCATGGCCATGGAAGCCCTTACTATACCCGGAAGATGGGCGGCGTTGGCGACCTGCTGCGGGGCGTTATCTTTTACGATAGACCTCAGCATTTTCTCGTCCGAATAGATGATGCCCGGCACACGCATGCCCTTCATATATCTTTTGGGTATGCGCCACCTGTAATCGTCTATCTTTTCAAGCTGTCCGGTAAAAGCTTTTGTCATTTTTAATCTTTTTTACACGTCAAACACAACCGTGACCTCGAATCCGCGTTCTCTCTGTTCTATCGTTAGATCATGAAAAGTAGCGGCCTTTATCTCGTTCTTGAGCCTGTTCTTAAGTCCCGCCGGCCCTCCTCTTGCTACGGCTGTAAGACGGTTGCCCTCGAGAGAAACGACCCGGAACTCGCTGAAAAGCATGCCCCTGGAAAAAGAAGCGTAAAGGACCTCGTTGAGCCAGAATATCAAAAGGCTCTCCGGATCAGGCGCCTCTACTGTGACCTCTACCTCTTCTTCCTGGATCAGGTCATCGAGATCGGCCATCATGTCGAACATCGCGAAAGCGGCGTTCTCGAATAATTCCGGGATGGTCCTGCCGTATATCCGCGCGGCAAGATCGGCGGTATGAGAGATCTCTTCGTATCTGATCATGTTTAGAACCTGCTTCACGCCTCATTCCAGGCTATGTTCGCGAGAAGCCTTTTGGAATTCGCAGAGTAATATACAAAAGCAGAAAAGAGAAGGGTCTTATGGATATTTTTTCTCTTTTCTCATCCTTTGCCTCTGGTATGCCCGGACCTAACAGAGATATCTATCCTTCTATTCATATATAGATCGAACATGCCCCATAAAAGGACAAGCGAGGCAAGTGAAATATTAGTAAATCGCATGCGGTTCAAGACCGGAACGAATTTGGTTATGTCCGTCCCGACTATATGCACAAGCACGAAATACCCGGCCGCGTAACACGCCATGGCCTTTTCTCTTTGTCTTTCTATACCCAGCGCGAAGAAGACGGCAAGGGGTATTATGAGGCTCGCGTAATAGGCTTCCCATGATATAGGCGAGAAAACTAAAGCTATAAATATCATCGCGCTGATAGTGACATAACCTAAAAACCTATCCGCTTTTACCGAATGCCTCCTCAGAAAAAGAAAGAGCGCCGCAAGCGATATACCCTGAAAGACCATACTTAATGAATATATAACGGAATGGGGAGTGGCAAGCCTCCATATATCTGAAACTTTCGAGACCGCGACGGCCGTGCCGTAAGAAAGTGACTGGTTCTTGTAATTCATCACTTGAGAAGCCACTGAGGTTCTCAGCATAAAAACCCAATCTTTGGAAAGCGTCAGGGTCTGGCGCGCTCCCAGAAAAAAAGCCGGAAGAACCGCGAAAAAAAGAAGCGAACCGCATAAGGACAATATCGCCTTATAGCGCCTGTCCACCAGAAAATACAGCGCGAATATCGCGAAATAGGGCTTTATCTGCAGGATGGCCGCGAAAAGAACACCCGCGAGGACATCCCGCCCGCGGAAAAGAGCTACTACTGTAAGCACAAGTAAAAGCGCGGCGAGACCGTCAGTCTGACCCTGCAATATGACCATAAGATAATATCTCAACGTTCCCAGGAACATGAACCAGAGCATCGGGGTCCGCGCGGATCCTTCAATAAGCGCGGTTTTTTTAAGATGGGCGGCCATTATAATAAGAGCCGCGAGAAAAGCGATATTCCCCAATAACAGCCAGGTGAACATCGCTGTCCTGGGGCTCGGTATCAGGCTAAGCGGCACCATCGCGATAGCCGCGGCGGGAGAGTACCTGAAATGATAAAAAGGCTCGTTTCGGTCAAAAAGAGGCTCATCGATGTAAGAGCTTTCTTCGTCGTCATTTATATCGGCGCGCATGACATTACCGGCTCGCCGGAAAACCTGAAAATCCGCCATGCCCGTCCACCCGTCTTTCCCCTCAGCCGAGGAGGTTTTTCGGGAAAGAAAACTTATATCAGCCGAAATAGAAATGACCACAAAAACCACCAGAAAAAGCGGCAGGGAGCTCAGTATTCGCCTGATATATTTTTTTATAAGAAGACCCTTTACCCTTTCTTTATTATTATAAAATTCTGTCCTGCGAGGCCATTTACGGGTACTAGGCCCCGCTTTCTCCGCGTTATCCATTTCCATGTTCAGGCCTTATGATACCTTTTAACAACGCTATCATTCTATACGACATATTTCAAGGCCACAAGATAAAAATAAAGATAACGTTGCTGTGCCGCCGCGCGTAGATATAATGTATGGATCTCTTCTTTGGGGTTATCTTTCTGGTGAGAAGGCGGGAATTAAAGGAAAGAATGACCGCTCCGGCCTGGAGCTATTATAGGATATATCCTATGCTGTCTTCTTTACCCCGTCTATCACGACAAATCCGCCCCTGCCGAAACCTTCTGTCGGTTCTTCTATGTCTTTTAATTCATCGGGATGCGTAAATATTGTCTGACGATATGAAAGATCATTGAACCCCGCCTCTTTAAACATTCGCGCGACTTCCTTGACATCAAAAAAACGGGCGCGGTCATAAAACACGGACTCCTTTTTCTGGTAAGATCTTCCCAGGGAACTTTCCTTATCTATTATGCCGGCTATGATCTTTCCCCCCGGCTTTATCACTCTCGCGGCTTCATATATCACTCTCTCGGGATCCTGGACGAAACACAAAGTAACTATCAACGCCACATAATCGAAAGTAAGATCGTTGAACTCAAGTTCTTCGCCTCGTCCTACCCTGGCGTCTACCCCCCTTTTTCCGGCAAGCTCAACCATCTTCTCCGACGGGTCGATGCCCACCGATATCCCTAATGGAGCGGCGAACCTCCCGGACCCGACCCCGACCTCAAGACCTCGGGCGGCATCAGGAATAGATCTTTTAACCGCCTCCAGTTCCGACAAATATGTCCATTTGTTCTTCTCATACCATGCGTCGTATTTTTTATAATACTTGTCAAAGAACTCATTCATTTCCGAGATCCCCCCACCATCCATCGTAAAACCTTTTCATATGGTCCTTAATATGCCGATCTTCCGAGGTTTCAACATCCCGCGCCTTTTTTAACGGGAATCTATAGCTTAAACAGTACTCTATTAGAACCTGATTGGCGCTATTGATCTCCTTGAACTTTTTTTCGCACTTTTTTTTATCCTTTTCACCGCATTTATCAGGATGGTATTTCAACGACAGCCTGCGATAAGCCCTTTTTATCTCCGGAATAGTGGCGCTTTCCTGAAGATCCAACGTTTTCCTTGCCTTGTCTATTTGTCTATGATCGACCACTTACATCACCCCGCTTTTATTTCAGGCACAACTTCAACCACGGACTTTATCGAGTTTGAAATGAAGCAATTATTTTCGGCGACTCTTATGAGTTCTTTTGTTTTATCGACTTGATCTTCTGATACCACCGAGATCTTTGGTTTGACCAAGATCTTCGAAAACCTGAATTGGCGGTCCACGCTTTCCAGCACGCCTTCCGCTCCGCTTTCATATGACGCGAGATCGATCCCCTTTCTTTCAGCATAATGTAAGAATGTGGTCATGATACATGAATCGACCGCTGAAAGCAAAAGTTCCTCGGGGCTCCAATACCCCTGTTCACCGTTAAATTCAGGCGGCGTCGCTACGATGATGTTCGGTTTTCCGGGGGATGAAAGTGTCCCTCTCTTCAACCCGCTCCACCTTGACGCTGTCCTGAAGACATATTGTTTTGACATGCTATCGTCTCCTTTCCCGTCCGTGCCGGGCGGTACTCATAATCGGCTTGAGACTTTACGCCATATTTGCTCTATGTTCTTCGCCACGGCGGACCGGGAAAACTCTACTACAGAAAGCTTCTTCATCTGAGCCTCGGTAACTATCTTATCATACGGCACTACTCCCAAAAATTCGACGTTATCTCCTTCGCTCAATTTTTTGATCCTATCGGTCATATCCTTGTTCAGGTCATATTTATTGACCACAACACCCGAAGGTATGCCGAAATATTTTGTCACTTCCAATACACGCCGCATGTCATGCAGCCCCGATACGGTCGGCTCCGTCACTATAAGAGCGTAATCCGCCCCGGTCAGAGAAGATATGAAACCACCGAACATAGCATCAAACCACTCGTCTCCTTCTTCGGGTAATCTACCGCCAGAACTCGCTAGGTAA
>CAYVIW010000004.1:0-61160 GCA_964451815.1 uncultured Planctomycetia bacterium
AAAACACCTGCATGAAACCTGGTGAAGGGATATTCGGTTGTCAAAAAGCGCTCAGCGAACTATTGCGACACAGTCTCGCAGGGGAAATCGTCCGTCCCCGCAAGCACATGCCGGCGCTTCCCCGTAAACTCCACCTATCTATGAGTTGACATGGCCGGGGCTGTATGCTCTAATAACTATGATACATATGTCCGGGGAGGGCGATCTTGAGGCTCTGAGAGTTCCGCTTGCCGACAGCGGATTACCCGAATAACCTGATCTGGATAACGCCAGCGTAGGGAGCTTAAAAGTATATCAGGACCCCGCCCGCTACGCGCGGGGTTTTTTGTAATATGCGTAAATTAATAGATAAAAGCCTTTATTTCGTGACGGGAGAGGAATATTCCTCTCCGCGTGGCTCCGTCCAGGTGGTCGCCTCCGCTATAGAAGGCGGTGTGGATATCGTTCAGATGAGAGAGAAGGCCAAGCCCCGGAGTGAACTCGTGTCTCTCGGGAAAAACCTGGCCGGCATATGCCGCGCCGCCGGCGTGACCTTTATTGTCAACGACGATCCTTTTCTGGCCGCTGAGATCGGTGCAGACGGTGTGCATCTCGGGCAGGAAGATATGGTAAAATATCCCGTCGATGAGGCGCGGTCTGTTTTGGGGAAAGACGCCGTGATAGGCGTGTCTACGCACTCGTTAAGTGAATTCAATGAGGCGGGCGCCAAAGATGTCGATTATATAGCTTTTGGGCCTGTTTTTCCTACCGGGACCAAGGATTACTATATAGGAGTGGATGACGTTCCCGCCGCTCTGGAAGCGTCAAAAAAGCCCGTGGTATTGATAGGGGGGATAGACTTTTCCAATGTCGATAGCCTGATAGCGCTGGGCGCGAGAAATATAGCGGTCATAAGGGCCATAGCGGGAGCGGCTGACGTAAAAGAAGCTGCCGGAGAGCTCAGCGGGAAGATCAAGGGGCTGGATAGAACAGGAGAGACACTGGTCATAAAGGTGAACGGAAAAGACCATGTTATCAGGACAGGCACTGATCTTCCCGCGTTCTTGAACGCCAGTGGACTCGACAAGAGCAGGATAGTAATTGAGTATAACCGGAGGATCGTCCCGACGGAAAGATGGCATGAAGTATCTTTTGCGAGCGGCGATGTTCTTGAGATAGTGAGCTTTGTCGGCGGAGGATGATCGGCGGAAGGTCAATAAGGGCGGGGTACTTTATGGAAGACATATTAAGAATAGGCGGGAAAGAAATAAAGAGCAGGTTCTTTGTGGGCACCGGGAAGTTCGCGAAAAAAGGTCTCATAAGGGAAGTGCTTGAGGCCTCGGGCGCGGATGTGGTGACCGTGGCGTTGAGAAGGGTAGACATGGAGCATGAAGCCGAGAATGTGCTCGAACATATTCCCGAAAAGTGTATTCTCATGACCAATACCTCCGGGGCCAGGAATGCCGAAGAAGCTGTAAGGATAGCCCGCATAGCCAAACAGGCGGGATGCGGGAACTGGATCAAGATAGAGGTGATCCCCGATAACAGGTACCTTATGCCGGACAATGCCGAGACCCTGGAGGCTGTCCGGATACTTTCCGGAGAGGGTTTTACGGTATTGCCTTATATGACACCCGACCTGGTATATGCCCGCAGGATGGAGGAGGCCGGGGCGGCGGCCGTTATGCCCCTGGGCTCTCCAATAGGCAGTAACAGAGGCTTCAGGACCGAAGAGATAGTTAAGATAATGGCGAAAGAGATCGAAGTCCCGGTCATAGTCGATGCCGGCATAGGCCAGCCTTCGGACGCCGCCAAATGTATGGAGACGGGATGCGACGCGGTGCTTGTCAATACGGCTCTCGCTACCGCCGCCGACCCGGTCAGTATGGCTAAGGCTTTCAGTATGGCCGTGGAGGCGGGGCGGTTAGCTTATCTTTCGGGTATCGGTCAGACCGGGGAAGAGGCGAACGCGTCCTCTCCTCTTACGGGGTTTTTGAGGGACGAATAATATGAAAAAAAGTTTTCATGATATTTACCGCCATTACAGTGATATCGACGCCTCTCTTATATACGAGCACATAGACAGGCAGCAGGTAATGAAAGCGATAGCGTCGGACGAGCTTTCCTTAAAGGGGCTTCTTGTGCTTCTTTCTCCTGAAGGTGAAAAATTCATCGAGGCGCTTGCCCACAGGGCTCATGAACTTACCCTGCTTAACTTCGGGAAAGTGATACATCTATATACGCCCATGTATCTTTCCAACTACTGTGATAACGAGTGCGCGTATTGCGGGTTCAAGCGCGACAACGCCATAGAAAGAAGAACACTCGGCGTGGACGAGGTCAGGGCCGAGGCCGATTTTATAGCCCGGAAAGGTTTTGAGAACATCCTGATACTCACCGGCGGTTCCAGAAAGAAAGCCCCGCTGAAATACATAAAAGATTGTGTGAAAGCGATAAGGGGAAAGTTCAGCTCTGTATCCATAGAGGTATATGAACTGACAAAAGACGAATATAAGGAACTCATAGATGAGGGGGTGGACGGCCTTACGGTCTACCAGGAGGTTTACGACGAGGAAATTTACGGCAAGGTACATATCTCGGGGCCGAAAAGAGATTATATGTTCCGTATGGATGCCCCCGAAAGGGCTCTTTCCGCCGGGATGAGGACGGTCAGCATAGGAGCGCTTCTTGGCCTGGGGGATTGGAGGAAAGAGGCCTTCTTTACGGCCCTTCACGCGAGGTATCTGCAGGACAAGTTCCCGGCCTCTGAGATAAGTGTTTCTGTTCCGAGGATAAGGCCTCAGGTTTCCTGTTTTAAGCCGGCATGCCGGGTGAGCGATAAGAATCTGGTCCAGATAATAACAGCTCTCCGGATATTTCTGCCTAGAGTGGGCATTAATCTTTCCACAAGGGAAGGCGCTTTTCTGCGCAACCATCTTCTGCCCCTCGGCATAACCAGGATGTCGGCGGGTTCCACCACAAAGGTCGGCGGGCACACCGTCTGCGACGCCGGGTTCGCGTCGGAGCAGTTCGAGATATTTGACACAAGAGAGCTTGAGGAAATAAAGGAGATGCTTTCCGACAGAGGGTATCAGCCGGTTCTCAAGGACTGGGTCAACTTCTGGGACAGCATCGGTTCGACATTAGAGTGCGGAGGCGTAAAAGCTGAGCCTGGAAGGATAAAAATATGAACGCGTTCGAGAGAGCGTTACTCGGGCAATTCGGTGAAGAGAACCTTACGAAGATCCAGAATACGCGTATAGGGATAGCGGGGGCCGGGGGGCTCGGTTCGAACTGCGCTTCTAATCTGGTAAGATGCGGGTTCAGGAAAATAAAGATAGCCGATTTTGACATTGTGGACCACTCCAACCTCAACAGACAGTTCTATTTCGCCGACCAGGTCGGCAGGAAAAAGGTAGAGGTTTTGAGAGAGAATCTGCTTAAGATAAACCCTGATGCTGAAATAGATATCTTCGACGGCAGGATAGAAAAAGAGAACTCGGGCAGTGTCTTCGAGGGTTTTGATATACTGGTCGAGGCTTTTGACAGAGCCGAGAACAAGAAAGTTTTTGTCGAAAGTGTCATAGGCAGGACCTCTCTTCTGGTCTCGGCTTCGGGCCTTGCCGGGGTGGGGTATGCCGACGAGATCAGGACCCATCGCATCAGGGACGATTTTGTGGTAGTGGGAGACCTCAGGAGCGACTATCTTAAAACCCCGCCCATATCGCCGAGAGTGAACGTAGCCGCGGCTAAACAGGCCGATGTTATACTCGACTATGTATTAAATGGAACAATAGGGGAATAGTTCTGCTATGAGGGCAATATGCTCGTTTTCCGGAGGACTTGACAGTATACTAGCGGTCAGCTTGATGCGGCAGCAGGGTATAGAGGTCGAGGCGGTGCATTTCGATAACGGATTCGGAGGTTGCGGTGAACGTGACAGTAACAGACAGCCGATACGTGATAGAGCCGCCCGCCTGGGGGTTAAGATCACTTTTATCGATGTAAGCGAAGACCTTGTGCATATCCTGAAGGACCCGAAATACGGATTCGGCAAGAACATGAACCCCTGTATGGACTGCCACCTTCTTTTTTTTAAAAAATGCGGCGAATATATGCGTAAAGCAGGGGCTTCGTTCATTGTTACGGGAGAGGTCGTCGGAGAAAGGCCCATGTCTCAGAGGAAGTGGGCCATTGAAGAAATATCCGCCAGCAGCGGCCTGGATGGCCTGATATTGAGGCCTTTATCGGCCAGGCTTATGAAGGTCACGATACCCGAGAAAAAAGGATGGGTTGACCGTGAGAAGCTTCTTGCGATAAGCGGACGCTCGCGCAAGCCTCAGATGGAGCTTGCGAAGGAATTGGGAATAGATTTTTATCCAAACGCCGCCGGAGGATGTCTTTTGACCGAAAAGGACTTTTCCAGGAAGGTCCGCGATCTTATGGAGAATAAGCCCGGCTTTGATATGACGGATGTTGACCTGTTGAAGTCAGGCAGACACTTCCGTATTTCCCGTACGGCCAAGCTTATCCTTGGAAGAGACGAAAAAGAGAACGAGACACTTGTGAAAAACATGCCCGGGAAGACGTATTTTATGACCATAGAGGTTCCCGGTCCCGTGGGTGTTATAACGGGACCTTTGGTCGGAGAAGAGGAGAAACTTGTTTCGCGTATCATTTCCGCGTATAGTGACATACACCCGGGAGAGGAAATGACCATATCTCGTAATACGGCTAAAGGCGGGAAGGCTGAGATAATCAAGGTCAAAGCTGTATCCAGGAAGGACGTAAAAAAATACCTGGTTTAGAGATAGTGCGCTATCTGATATAATAAGATCTTTCAAGGAGGGATTATGCCTCAAAAGAACATATATATGGACCATAACGCGACGACACCTCTTCATCCCGAGGTTAAAAAGGCTCTGGCTGGATCAATGGACCTTTTCGGCAATCCCTCAAGCCTGCACTGGTTTGGAAGAAAAGCCAGAGCTATGATAGAAAGATCCCGGGAAAAAGTGGCTTCCTTTATAGGCGCGTCGCCCGAAGAAATAATTTTTGTCGGCAGCGGTTCCGAGGCCAATAACACTGTCCTGTCTATCTTTTCCTGTCATCCCAAGGGGTGTGACGGTTGCCGCCAGGGCAGGCACGGGATAATCACCACTTCTATCGAACATCCATGTATCATGGAGACCTCTAAATGTCTTGAGATGCAAGGAACATCGGTGAAGTATCTGAAAGTGGACAGTACGGGAAAGATAGATATGGAAGATCTTACCTCTTCCATCACCGATAATACGGGTCTTGTTTCGGTGATGATGGCCAATAACGAGATAGGCACTGTGCAGGATATAAAGGAAATAGCCCGCGTAGTTCGTGAAAAAGGAGCGCTTTTTCATACGGACGCCGTGCAGGCTGTAGGAAAGATCCCTGTGGATGTTAAGGACCTGGACGTGGACTTTTTGACCATATCGGGCCACAAGATGTACGGGCCCAAAGGTATAGGCGCGCTTTATATTAAAAGGGACGTGCCGTTCTGCCCTATGATACGCGGAGGGCATCAGGAGAGGGGAAGAAGGGCGGGTACCGAGAACACTATGGGCATAGTGGGTCTGGCTAAAGCGGTCGAGATGAGAGAGGTGGAAATGGCCGGAGAAGAAAAGAGACTTCTGGAAATGAAAAAAGCTCTTAAGAAAGGTATCGAGGATAATATACCTGAAGTTATTTTTAACGGCCATCCCACAGATTGTCTGGCCGGCACTCTCAACGTTTCTTTTGACGGAGCTGAGGGGGAATCAGTGCTATTAGCGATGGACCTGGAAGGCATATCGGTCTCTACAGGGTCCGCCTGCGCTTCGGGGTCGCTGGACCCGTCGCATGTGCTTTTGGCCACCGGTCTACCGGTAGAGCTGGCTCATGACTCCATGAGGATAAGCCTGGGGCGCGCCAATACAATGGAAGACGTGGAATTGTTTGTAGACGTTGCCGCCAGGGTGGTAAAGAGGATAAGAGGGATCTCGACAGCTTATGGTATGAAAAAGGGAAAATAAAGGTCGGTGAACCATAAAACCGCATTATGAGGAGATCATATGGACTGGGCATATACTGATAAAGTAAAAGAGCATTTCATCAACCCGAGGAACGTTCTGGAAGACGAAAATGCTTATGAGCATGACGGCAAAGGTGTGGTGGGCAACATAAAGTGCGGAGACCAGATGATGATGCTCATAAAGATAGATAAGGAAAAAGGGACCATCGCCGATTGTAAATGGAAGACCTACGGGTGTGCCAGCGCTATAGCGTCCACATCTGTGCTTTCGGAAATGATAAAAGGTATGAAGATAGACCAGGCTTACCATATTTCACCTAAGGAGATAATTAAAGAGCTGGGAGAGCTGCCCGAACATAAAATACACTGTTCGGTGCTGGGAGACAAGGCCCTTAGAGCGGCCATAAACGACTATTACCGGCGAAACGGTATGGAGAGCAGGATAGAGCGCGAAGAGGCCCGTACGGTCTGTCAGTGCATGAACGTTACCGACCACGAGATCGAAGAAGCCGTGCTGGAAGGCGCAAGGTCATATCTGGCTTTACAGGAGCGCACAAAACTGGGTACAGTTTGCGGCCAGTGTGCTGATGAGGCCGCAGCTCTTCTTGAAAAGTATATAAAAAAGCATTTCGGTGATAAGGGATGAAGAAGGTGCTCTTTCTCTGTGATCGCGAGTTCTCTCGCGCCCATATCGCCGGAGGGTTTCTCCTTCATTTTGGACAGGATGAGTACGAAGTGTTACTGGCCGGGAGAGAACCGGGCGAGATCGATCCTCTGGCTATAAAGGTAATGGAAGAGTCCGGAATAGATATATCAGGACAGACGGCAAGTTCCATGGACGAGATCCTCAATGGAGTATTCGATTACGTTATAACTGTTTGCGAGGAAGCCCGGCGCGATTGTCCGGTCTTTACGGGCGAGTACAGAAAAGCGTATTGGGATATAGATGATCCTCCGGGGATGGAAGGCGGAGATGACGAAAGACTTGAAGCCTTGCGGTCTTTGCGTGACCAGATAGAGGAGAATGTTCTCGACCTTCTTGATTACGGGATATAAAGGGGGTTTTCCGTAGTATTTACGATAGGCCTTGACAAATAAGATAAAAATGGTATCATTATAGCTGTAAGTGTTTTTATCTGTCCCCCGTCGGGGTCTTGAGGTCAAGGTCTATAAAGGGGGATGAATTTCTCATAGTTTACATATCATCAGGCTGTGAGAAGTGCAAAGAATAAAGGAGGCGACATGGAAGTTACAGTCAGATACATGTTGCGCCCGGTAGCTCATTGTAAAGAGGGCTGCTGTACGCGGTCCCGGACAAGACTATAAACTGTCCCGGGTATCAAGCCGGCCCCCGGTAGATCGGTCCGTGGGGCCGGTGTGAACCCGCAGGATCAAGGTTATCTTCAGGGATGTTACAATAAGGTAAGAGACAACAAAAAACAGGTAAAAACCTAATAAGGAGGGGCAAATGGAAAAATACAAATGCATGGTGTGCGGTTATATATATGACCCGGCGGAAAACGGGAATATAGCTTTTAATGATCTTCCGGACGACTGGGTCTGCCCTGAATGCGGCGTTGGAAAAGATCAGTTCGAGATCGAGGAATAGTTAATATAAGGTTCTAAAAACGGGAGCGCGATCTATGATAAGTAAAAAAATGGAAAAAGCGTTGAATCATCAGATAAACCGGGAGATATACTCCGGGTATATGTATCTCGCGATGGCTTCTTTTGCGAAGGACTCCGCTCTTAACGGGGTCGCTAACTGGTTTACCGTTCAGCTTGAGGAAGAACTTTCTCACGCGCGTAAGCTATATGATTATGTCCAGCAGCGTAACGGGAAGGTCGTTCTTGAGGCAATAGAGGCTCCTCCCGCTGATTTCAAATCGGCCGAGGAACTTTTTGAGAGAACCCTTGAGCATGAGAAAAAAGTCACGGCTATGATACACGACCTGGTCGCTCTGGCCCGCGAGGAAAAAGATACCGCGACCGAGATAATGCTGCAGTGGTTCGTGACCGAGCAGATAGAGGAAGAGGCGAACGCCTCGGAAATGCTCCAGAGATTCAAGGTTTTCGGGCAGTCTGGTAACGCTCTTCTGGCGATAGACCAGGAGCTTGGAAGCCGGGTGTTCTCTCCCCCGACCAAGGAATAGGGAGAAAAATGGTACCTGTAGAGATAAAAAAAGATATTTACTGGACAGGCGGAATAGACTGGGACCTCCGGAATTTTCACGGATATCTCACTCAGAGAGGGTCCACTTATAACTCCTATATAATAAAGGACGAGAAGACCGTTCTTGTCGATACCGTTAAACATTATCTTTATGATGAGATGCTGTCAAGGATAAAGCGCGTAGCCGAACCCTCCTCGATAGATTATATCATATGCAACCACGTGGAAATGGACCATTCCGGCAGTATCCCCAGGATAATGGAATTGTGCCCCGGCGCTACTGTCATAGTGTCTCCCAACGGTGAAAAGATACTTAAAAAGCATTACAATGCCGACTGGAATATAAAAGTCGCGAGTGCCGGGGATGTCCTCGATATCGGGAAGAGGCAACTTAAGTTCTTCCCCGTTCAGATGGTCCACTGGCCCGATTCAATGGTCACCTATGCGCCTGAGGATAAATTGCTTTTTTCCAACGATGCTTTCGGTCAGCATATCGCGTCACCGGAAAGGTTCGACGATGAACTTGGCTGGGACATATTGGCAGAGGAGGCCGCTAAATATTACGCTAACATAGTGCTGCCCTACGGCTCCCAGGTCAAGAAAGCCTTAGAAGCGGTCTCCGGGCTTGATATAGATATGATAGCTCCAAGCCATGGCATTATCTGGAGGAAGAACATAAAGGAGATATCCGCTCTTTACGGAAAATGGGCGGATAACCATATGGAGAATAAGGCCGTAATAGTATATGATACCATGTGGCATTCCACCGAAAGGATAGCCCGGGCAGTCGGCGAGGCTTTCGAGAGCGCGGGGATAAATGCCGAGATGGCGAACCTTCAAGCCTTACATATATCAGATATCATGACAAAGATAATGACCGCCAAATATATATGCGTGGGGTCCCCTACGCTTAACAACGGGCTTTTACCCACAGTGGCCGCTTTTCTGGCTTACATGAAAGGATTGGCTCCTAAAAACCGGACGGCTCTGGCTTTCGGGTCTTATGGCTGGGGGGGTCAGAGCGTAGGTCTGATCGAAGAAGTGTTGTCCGGATGCGGTTTCAACCTGTGGGATAAAATAAAGATCCAGTGGGTGCCGGACACTTCAGAGCTTGACGCGGTGAAAGAAAAAGTAAGAGCCTATCTTGAAAATTAGAACATAGACCAGCTGCTACTTTAAAAGGAGGGACCGATCATGACTAAGCTCAGGGAGATCTACAGATGTGAGATATGCGGGAATGTGGTTGAGATGCAGAATGAGGGTATAGGCGAACTTATTTGCTGTGGTCAGCCTATGATAAAACTTGACGCGCGGACTGAAGATACGGGTCAGGAAAAGCATGTTCCTGTGGTAGAGGAGAGTGAAGCGGGAGTCACAGTAAAGGTGGGAAGCGTGGAGCACCCGATGGAAGAAAAACATTATATCAAATTCATAGAGGTCCTTACGGCCGACAAGGTTATAAAAGCCGAACTTAAGCCGGGACAAAAACCGGAAGCGTCTTTTTGCGTCAAAAAAGATGATATCGAGGAAGTGAGAGAATTCTGCAATGTGCATATGTTGTGGAAAGCATAAACAAAAAAAGAAAGGAGATAAAAATGGCGAGTTTGAAGGGAACGCAGACAGAGAAAAATCTTTTGGCCGCTTTTGCCGGTGAATCACAGGCCAGGAACCGGTATACCTATTTCGCGGGCGTGGCGAAAAAAGCTGGCTATGAGCAGATAGCGGCGGTATTTCTGGAGACGGCCGATAATGAAAAGGAACACGCCAAGATGTTCTTTAAGCATCTTGAAGGCGGCGAAGTCGAGATAACGGCTGCGTATCCGGCCGGCAAGATAGGGAATACCTCCGAGAACCTCGAGGCGGCGGCAGAAGGCGAAAAAATGGAATGGACCGCCATATACAAAGACTTCGAGAGCGTCGCGCGCGAGGAAGGATTTGAAGATGTGGCCGAGACTTTCAAGGAGATAGCGAAAGTCGAATCATGGCATGAAAAAAGGTACAGGTCTCTTCTCGCGAATGTAGAAGAAAGCAAAGTGTTCAAGAAAGGCTCCGCCGTAAAATGGCATTGCAGGAATTGCGGGTATGTGCATGAGGGCGAAGAGGCTCCCAAAGTATGCCCGGCATGTAAACACCCGCAGGCTCATTACGAATTGCTCGCGGAGAACTATTGACAGGAGGGAGTTATGGAGAAGAGATTTTCCGCCTGTGAGCTTATAGAGATGGGCGTACGTATAGAGGAGAACGGCAGGGACTTTTATCTGGCTCTTTGCGGAATGGCCCCGACACCGGAGGTCGAGTCCGCCTTCAGGGATCTCGCTCAAGCGGAAGAAGACCACATAAAGTTCTTTCGCGGGCTTTCCGGCCAGAGCTGCCAATTTGAGCCTATTGATGTATTCCCCGAGGAATATTTCGCGTATATACGGGCGCTGGCCGATCAATACATATTTACACGCAGTGATAGCGGCCGGGAAACGGCGGAGAACACGCAAACGTACGGTAAGGCCATAGACCTGGGCATAAAACTCGAAAAGGATTCCATCCTTTTCTACCAGGAGATGGGAAAGATACTTACGGAAAAGGACAGGGCGGTTCTCGACAAGGTGATAGATGAAGAGAGATCTCATCTCAGCAGGCTTGTGGAGATGAAAAAGACCACCGTGTAAAATAATGAACAGGGAGGGATAACATGAAGAACGTCAAAATATACAGCACACCTACATGCCCATATTGTATCAAGGCCAAGAAATTCCTTGATGAGAACAATGTCGGCTATGAGAATGTTGATGTGTCCTCTGACCAGGCCGCCGCGCGCGAAGTAACGGAAAAGTCCGGGCAGATGGGGGTTCCGGTACTTGATATCGACGGCCGCATAATAGTAGGCTTCGACAGGGACGCTATATCGGACGCTCTCGGTATAAGTTCATAGTTCTGGTCGCCCGGTTAATGGTCGATCGAAGAGGGGCAAGGCGCGAAACAGCGGAGGAATGTGGGAAAAATATATGATGTCATAATAGCCGGGGCCGGCCCGGCGGGTATTACGGCAAGCGTTTACGCCGCGCGTAAAAGGATGGATCTTCTGGTCCTCACCGAAGATATCGGCGGACAGACCGTATGGAGCGGAGATATAGAGAACTATACGGGGTACCAGTTCATATCCGGTGTGGAACTGGCCGGTAAGTTCGAGGAACACATAAAGCAATACGGCATAGAGGTCAGGGAGAAAGAACCTGTTACGGCCATAGAGCGCGAAGGGGAACTTTTAAAGATCTTTACCGCTCACGGAGAATACCTGTCGAAGACCCTTATAGTGGCTTCCGGCAAGAGATCACGGGAGCTGAATGTGCCGGGAGAAAAAGAGTTCAGGAACCGGGGTCTGGCTTACTGCGCCACATGCGATGCCCCGCTTTTCGCTGATAAGGACGTGGCTGTTATCGGAGGCGGTAATTCCGCCCTCGAGGCAGGGCTCCAGCTGGTAAAAATAGCCAGAAAGATATATGTGGTGAATATCGCGCCCGATCTCACCGGCGACGCTATAATGCGAGAGAAGCTCGTGGGGCACGAAAAGGTAACGGTCATGAACAAAACAAAGGTATTGGCCGTCTCCGGGGATAAGTTCGTTGAGTCTATAAGTGTGGAGAACGAGGATGGACGCCAAGAGATCGATGCGCAGGGAGTTTTCGTTGAGATAGGCCTTATCCCTAATACCGCTTTCAAGAGCGACCTCGAGCTTAATGAGCTTGGAGAGATAAAAGTAAATAACTGTACCGAGACCAATATCAGGGGCATTTTCGCGGCGGGAGACGTCACGGAAGTTCCGGAAAAACAGATAATAATCGCGGCCGGGGAAGGGGCAAAGGCCGCTCTAAGAGCTTTTAATTATGTGGTAAGGTCCAGCTAGTTTAGATATCCCCGCGGTGACATATGACAGGCGCGCTTCAGTCCGAATACAGAAAAAAGAAAAAGGCCATAAAAAAAAGGCTCGAGGATTTTTCAAAAATATGGGGGCAGTCCGACAAGAGGATATTTTCCGAGCTCTGTTTTTGTATATGCACTCCCCAGTCCAAGGCGGTTTACTGTGACAGGGCGGTTTCCGAGCTCTATGACAGCGGTAAGCTTTTTACCGGTAACGAGAAAGATGTAAGGGCCTCTCTCAGGGCGGTCAGGTTCCCGAATAATAAGGCGCGTTATATAGTCGGGGCCAGAGAGTTCTTTTCAAAAGGCGGCCGCATAAGGATAAAACAAGAAATAGATCCAGATGATATCCTGGCCACGAGAGATAGGATCGTAATGAGTGTGAAAGGCCTGGGGTATAAGGAAGCAAGTCATTTTTTGAGGAACATCGGGCACGGCAGGGACCTTGCTATTCTTGACGTGCATATACTTCGCAACATGAAACGGTATGGTGTAATAGAAGAGATACCAGAATGTATCAGCAAAAAATGTTATTTCAGCCTTGAAGACAAAATAAAGACCTTTTCGCGGGAAATAGAGATACCTGTGGCTGAGCTTGATATTCTCCTCTGGTCAATGGAGACGGGAATAATATTCAAATAAGCTCCCATCCGCGCTTTCGGCAGTGCTCTTGAATTTAAAGGGGGCAGATGCAGATCATCACCGGCATACTCAGAGAATCATATTTTCTTTTGGTGCGCATGGCGCCTTATCTCCTTATGGGATATATTTTCGCGGGCGCTCTGCATATCTTTCTTAAAACAGAGACAATAACCAGACACCTGGGTAAAAGCAGTTTTCTTTCTGTTATAAAAGCATCGCTTTTCGGGATACCCTTACCTCTATGTTCGTGTTCCGTTATCCCGGCGGCTATGTCATTGCGGAAAGAAGGGGCATCGAGGGGGGCGGTGCTTTCGTTCCTCATTTCAACCCCCACCACCGGGGTGGATTCAATACTGGCCACTTATTCGCTCCTCGGGGGGCTCTTTACTGCTTACAGGGTAGCGGCATCTTTTGTGGCCGGGGTCTTTTCCGGGGTTCTGGCTAATCTGTTCCTGAAAGATCGGCCGGATGCGGAAAACCTTCCCCTGGAGGCGGAATGCAAATTATGTCATAAAGAAGAAAGCGCCGAGCATCAGGCTCACGGCCATGGCATTGCCGAAAAGATCCGCGGCCTTTTCAGGTACGCTTTTATAGACCTTCTTAAAGATACAGGGCCGCCTCTTCTGGTGGGCATATTTATAGGCGGGGCCATAACGTTCTATATGCCCGACAGATTCATAGAGGCCCATCTTGGTTCGGGCATTATCCCGATGCTGTTGATGCTTGTCGTGGGTATTCCCATGTATGTGTGCGCGAACGCTTCTATTCCCATAGCGGCCGCCCTTATGCTCAAGGGTCTGGCTCCGGGCGCGGCCTTTGTTTTTCTTGTTGCCGGTCCAGCTACCAATATAGTAACGATGGCCGTAGTAGAGAAGAACATGGGCAAAGGGGCTCTGGCGATATATCTCGGTTCGATCTCTTTTTCCAGTGTGGCTATGGGGTATGGCCTCAATGTCATATGGAGATATTTTTACGCGGCCGATCCTATTCATCATCTGGCTCATCGCGGATGGATGATCCCGGCTTATGTGGGTGTCGCTTCCAGTGTGGTGCTTTTAGTTTTTATAGCTATGGACCTTGTAAAGAGATTCCTGCCGGCAAAAAAGACAGGGGGGACCTGTCATGAATAACATATCTCTTGGTGTCGCGTTCGTCGCGGGAATATTCTCTTTTCTGTCCCCATGTGTTCTGCCCCTTATTCCCGGCTATATATCTTTCATATCCGGGGTTTCGTTCGAAGAGTTGAGCGGCCCCTCTCAGAAGAAGAGATTCATGGCCAAAGTGGTCGTGACCGCCGTAGCCTTTGTTCTGGGGTTCTCTGTTGTTTTCGTTGCTCTTGGAGCCTCAGCGACCATTTTGGGGCAGGTTCTCATCAGGCATATACATATGCTCACCAGGGCTGCGGGTATCATTATAGTGATACTCGGATTACACCTCACCGGCGTCTTCCGGATCCGGTGGCTTGAATACCAGAAGAAAATGAACGTAAATAATGTGTCTCCCGGGATAATGGGAGCTTTCCTGGTAGGGCTGGCTTTCGCTTTCGGATGGACGCCCTGCATAGGCCCCATACTGGGCGGAATACTTGTTATGGCAGCGTCCGAAGGAACGGTGACAAAAGGCATATCACTTCTTGGGATGTATTCATTGGGGTTGGGAATACCGTTTATTGTTACGGCTTTCGCCACAGGTTTTTTTCTCAAGCTGTTCGGTAAATACCGCAGGTTCATACGGTGGGGTGAGATAGCGGCGGGGATCTTTCTTGTGATAGTGGGGATCATCGTCTTTTTCGATAAGATGGGGGTAATAGGATATTACATAGGTTCGCTCTTCGGAGCGTCATCGCCTTAAGAGGGGAGGTTTCAAATGAGAAATTCAAAAAGACCGTTTTTCCTGGCGGTCATTTTATCTTTAATGTCTGTAAGTCTTCTGTCTTGCGGGAATGTAACGGCTAAGGTAGACAGCTCCGCTTCCGCCCCGGATTTTACTTTAAGGACTCCCGGAGGTGAAAGCTATAATTTTTACGATAACACAAAGGGCAAGGTAGTGATATTGACCTTCTGGGCCCAGAGGTGTCCTCCCTGCAGGGCCAAGATACCTCATCTTATAGAGCTGTACAGTAAGTATAAAGACGAGGGGCTGGAAGTGATAGGTATCGATGTGGACGCTTCAGCGCCCGCGAGAATGAAGGATTTTATGGAAGAGTGGGATATGAATTACACTGTCCTTATCGGGAGCCGGTCTGATATAGCGGGCGTCGCTTCCAGTTACGGCGGGATCCGGTTTATTCCCGCCACTTTCATAATAGACCGCAAGGGCCGGATAGTCGAAAGGATAAACGGTCCGGGGACACCTGAACAGATGGAGGAGAGTATCAAAGAACTTCTGTGATAATTGTTTGACAAATGATATCTCCGTAGCATCAAAATAAATGATAAAGCTTTAACGCGAAGAGAGATCAATGAAGATCATAACAAGGGATACTGATTACGCGATAAGGGCGCTCTGTTGTATAGTGGGTTCCGCCAGCGGCAAGGTGACCGTTACGGACCTGTCGGAGGAGCTTGATATACCGAGGCCCTTTTTAAGGAAGATCTTCCAGAAACTGAATAAAAAGGGCGTATTGAGATCTTTCAAAGGTAAAAAGGGAGGGTTTTTTCTTGCTGCCGACCCTCGGAAGATAACAATACTGGACCTTGTGGAGATATTGCAGGGAGTTTTTCGTCTTAGCGACCATATGTTCAAAGGAAAGATATGCCCTGAGATCAGGACATGTTATCTTAAGAAAAGGCTCGACAAACTTGAGAAAAACGTCAAAAAAGACCTGGCCTCGATAACCATAAGTGAACTTGTGAGACAAGGAGATAAGGGCAAAGAGCGCAGAGCCAAGAAGTAAGGGCAAAAGGGTAATATGCAACGTAATGCGCCCGACTACGGCGGTAACGGCAGGTTAACTCGCTCTTGACGCTTCCCGTCATTATTCCGCTTAAAATACTAAAGGTGCTGGTGGAGAATTTCGCTATAAGATCTATATTCGTTCCGGGAAAAGGCCTTATTACGGCGCTGGCTTCTCCGGCCCAATAAATGGATGGACTCTAAAAGCGGTTTAATATAGAATATACCCTCCAGAGTTCAGGTATCTTAATAAAGGAGAAAAGAGGGAAGTAGTAAGCTATGATCCCCGCAAGATCCCGGGGTCATATTTAAGACTGTTGCGGTAAAGTAGCCGCAGATCCGCTGCCGCGGACGAGATTAAAATATAAAAGAAAAAAAGAAAGGAAGGAAAACGCAATGCACAGTTACAAAGACCTGGGATTAACTCCCACAAAAGACATGTATGTCGGGGCGATAGACGGCAAATACGGTATCCCCGGATATAATTTCAATAACCTGGAACAGCTTCAGGCCATAATGACGGCCTGCATAGAGACATCTTCTCCGGTGATACTGCAGGTCTCTTCAGGCGCCAGAAAATACGCCAACCAGACGCTTTTACGGCATCTGGCCAACGGCGCGATGGACCTTGTCAAAGAGGCCGGTTCAAACATTCCTGTGGCGCTTCATCTGGACCACGGGGACACTTATGAGTTATGCGTATCATGTATAGAAACAGGCTTCTCATCCGTAATGATAGACGGCAGCTCACATTCTTTTGAGGATAATATAGCCCTTACCAAAAAAGTTGTGGAATATGCCCACAAACACGGTGTTTCTGTGGAGGGAGAGCTCGGCGTGCTGGCCGGCATAGAGGATGAAGTGAGTCATGAGGTGAGCCATTATACCAAGCCCGAAGAAGTCGAGGAATTCGTAAAAAAGACCGGGGTGGACTCTCTGGCCATATCGATAGGGACTTCCCACGGTGCGTATAAGTTCAAGCTCAAGCCGGGAGAGGAAGTTCCCCCTCTGAGGTTCGACATACTTGAAGAAGTGGAGAGGCGGATCCCGGGGTTCCCGATAGTGCTTCACGGAGCCAGTTCCGTAATGCCCGAATATGTCGAAGCTATCAATAAATACGGCGGCAAAATGGACAACGCTGTGGGTGTTCCCGAAGACCAGCTAAGGAAAGCGGCTGAGTCCTCGGTTTGCAAGATCAACATAGATTCGGACGGAAGGCTTGCTATGACGGCCAAGGTCAGGGAAGTACTGGCGACCAAACCAGGAGAGTTCGACCCCAGAAAGTATCTTGGTCCGGCGCGTGACGAGCTTATAAAGATGTATAAGCACAAGAACGAGAATGTTCTTGGAAGCGCCGGTAAAGCTTGATATATCGGAAAGAGTGAGGGAAAACAGCCTTAGGGGTATTCAGCGGCCAGTTGTTTGTAGATCTCGGCCTCATTATGTTTGCCGTGTTTTTTACATCCGGCGGAGAAGATGCCGCATTTTTTCCTTAATTCCATGACAGTGGCCGCGCGGTGTTTTTCCTGGAGAGAGCCCGAATGCAGCATTTTTTCAAGGGCCTTTATCCTGAACCGGTCCAGTCCCCATACTTTTGAAGACAGCTGGTCGGGCCTTCCGCCGTCCTTTATCGTAAGCTCTTCCGGGATGAGCCTGACCTCATAACGGTTAGTTATTCTGAGCCAGAGGTCATAGTCTTCACAGGCTTCCAGGGATTCGTCAAAACGCCCTGTTTCTTCCAATACGCTTTTTTCCACTACCGCCGTGGATATGCTTATACAGCAAAGAGCGAGGGCTTTTTCATATACGTGCCCGGAAGGCTTGGCGTGTTTTTTCTTTTGCGCGAGCAGGCGGCCTTTTCTGTACCAGACTTCGTTTGTATGAAAAACACTGATCTTCGGGGAATGTTCTATGTGCCAGAGAGATCTTTCGAGTTTTTCGGGTTTCCAGCGGTCATCGGAGTCAAGAAAAGCCATAAAACGTCCGCGGGCCATCTCCAGAGCCCTGTTACGCGCGCTGGATACCCCGCGGTTAGATTGGAAAACATATTTCAACCGGCTGTCGTTAAAGGATCCTATAAGGTCTTGTGTCCTGTCGGTAGACCCGTCATCGACTATTATTAGCTCAAAGTCACCGCATGTTTGGGACAGTACCGATCGCGCGGCTTTCTCCAGAAAGTCCCTGCGGTTGAAAGTAGGTATTATCACAGAAAAGAAAGGTTGAGCTCGCATGGGTTTATTATATAATATATTTAGTGATCATACCAGATTCAGGAGGAAAAATGGATAATGTGAAAGTCGTTCTGAGCGGAAAGAAAAGTTTTAACGTAAGCGTTAGAGGACATAAGATGATAACCGATCTTCCCGTTGATCAGGGAGGAGATGATACCGGGCCCACTACCGTGGAACTTTTTGTTTCTTCCATAGGCGCATGTATGGGGATATACGCGTTGAGCTACCTGAAGACCGCCGGCGTGTCGCACGAAGGTCTTTCCCTGAGCATTGACTGGACTCTCGGTAAGAACAAAAGCAGGATCAGGGAAATAAAAGCGACATTATCTCTCGCGGGGGCCGACCTTGGAGATAGAAGATCCGCGCTTCTATCGGCCGCCAAAAAATGTCTTCTTTATAACACAGTATACGAGCCTCCCGAGATATCTTTGGAACTTTCCGAAGACTGATATTCGTCTTGAGGGGTATCGGGCAGGAGGGTTTTCTATGTCTGCAAAATTCATGGTAGCCGTTATAGGGGGGCATGACTGTTCAAAACAGCAGGCGTCTCTCGCCGAAAAAGTGGGCGGGATAATAGCCGGCGAGGGGGCGGTCCTTGTGACCGGCGGTCTTGGCGGAATAATGGAAGCGGCAAGCCGCGGAGCCTCGGAGGCGGGTGGCGTGACCGTGGGGATCATTCCCGGTGAGAATAAAAAAGACGCCAACGATTCCTCGGATATAGTTGTCCCCACAGGTATGGGCAATTCAAGAAATGCCCTTGTAGCCGCTTCGGCGGACATGCTGGTAGCGTTCCCCGGCAAATACGGGACGCTTTCGGAGATAGCTTTCGCTCTTAACGCGGGAAAACCGGTTTACGGTTTAAACACTTGGGATATCGAAGGCGTGATCGAGCTTTCCTCGACGGAAGATCTCGGTGGTGAGATAAAGAGGCGCATGGCCTCTAAAAAATGATCTTTCCCGGCACTTTATCATTCTTTATTATATAGTCCTGGCTATTGTAAGGCCGGTAACGGTTTCGGCCCCGCTGTGAAGAAGCTCAGAAGCACATTCATCCAGGGTTGTCCCCGTAGTTATTATATCATCTACCAGAAGGATGTTCCTGCCCGCCAGTTCCATGCGGTCTAAAGCGCGGAAAGCCCCTTTTAAATTTCTTTTTCTCGCGAACTTTTTGAGCCCCGATTGGGGAGATGTGTTCTTTATCTTGACCAGCGCTCTCTTTTTTACGGGGATTGAAAGCCATTCCGATATTACCAGAGATATGAGCTCGCTCTGGTTGTAACCCCGGGCGTAATATCTGGAGGGATGAAGAGGTACGGGTATTATAATATCCGGCCGGGGGAAAGTTATGCGATCTGATGTCAAAAAAACTCCGAGCATTTCATTGACCAGGTCCAGTATCCTGCGATTACCCCGGAACTTCAGGTCTCGCAAGCAGGATTTTATGGCGGAGCGGTAAATGCGCAGCGAATAGATCTGCTCTATATTGGTGGATGTGACATACGGAGGAATGTTCTGCTTGATAAGAGATATCCGGCAATTCCGGCAGACAGGAAGAGGATACGCGGCGCTTTCCGAGCCGCAGGAGCCGCATATAGCAGGCGCTATGATATTGACGAAAGATCCAAGTAGAGCTTGAGCGTTCATATCTCCCCCTTTTTTATAGAGCTTTTCAGCTTCTTCTAGTAAACATGCTGATCCTCTCGCGTCACGCGCCGCGTGAGCCCTTACCTTTATAGACACATTTTGGGCGTTTTTCCTTTCACTTTTTTTTCAAAAAACTTTCAATTTTAATGTTATTAGGTTAAAATAGCCTTAAGCGCGAGATGCCGGCATGGTCGGCGCGAAAAAGGGGGGCTGGTATGAAAAGAGAAGACATGCTGGATCTGGCTATGTTCTTTGCACGGATCATTTTGGGGGTTGTGTTCGCCGCCCACGGGGCCCAGAAACTCTTCGGCATGTTCAACGGCATCGGGCTCGAAGGCTCGGCCAGGATAATGGAGGTTATGGGTATGCCCTGGCCTTACGCGGCGGCCTCCGTGTGGGCCTCAATAGAGTTCGTCGGAGGCATATTCCTTATCTTCGGTGTTCTCGCCAGGTTCTCGGCCGCGGCAATAGCTCTTACCATGATCATAAGGATGTGGAAGATAAACCTCGTTTATGGATTTTTTATACAGGACGGGGGAATAGAATATAACCTGCTTGTAATAGCGGCCTGTATACCGCTTATATTTGTTGGTGGGGGTAAATGGTCAGTGTGGGACGGGTAGGGTTGACCCTCCGGTCACATTCTGATAGAATACAAAAAAACGAAAGAGAGGTGTCTGCGATGAAAGTAACAGTGGATCAGGAAGCTTGTATAGGTTGCGGTCTTTGCGCTCAGGTGGCCCCGGAGGTTTACGAGATGAAGGACGATAAAGCGGTGGCAAAGATGGAGGAAGTCCCCGCGGAAAAGTCCGAATCCGCGCAGTCGGGGGCTGATCAGTGCCCGGTTAACGCTATAACAATATCATAACTTTCCGGATAGCGCTCCGGATAGAACTAATCGACCCCTTGGCAAGCCTCGTAGAGGGCTTTTAAGGGGTCGAACTTTAAAGGAAGGTTTCGATGAGGATCTTGAGGAACATATTCATATCCCTTTTAGTGATAATTGTCGCGTTGGCGGCGTTCTTCCATTTTTACATCAGGCCGAGGTATACGGTCCCGGTTCTGATGTATCACAGTATAAGCGAGGACGATCCCGGCTCGATGTACGTAAAACCCGAAAACTTCAGGCGCCAGATGGACTTTTTGGAAAAGGCCGGATATTCGATCATTTCACTTGAAGAACTTGTCGAGGGTACAAACTCCGGCAGAAAATTTCCGTACGGCACGGTCGTTATAACTTTTGACGACGGGTTCGAGGATAACTATCTTAACGCTTTTCCCGTTATGGCGAAGTATAACTTCCCGGCTACGATATTTCTGATAACGGGCTATGTCGGTGAAAAAGAAGGATATATGAACTGGGACCAGGTCAGGGTAATGATAGCCAACGGCATAAGTTTCGGCGGACACACACGTAATAACGTATATCTGCCTTCTCTTACCGATAACGCGAAGCTCTGGGAAGAGATATCGGGCAGCAAAAAAGATATAGAGCAAGCCACCGGTAGTGTGGTCGATCATTTCTGCTATCCCATAGGCGGTTTTAATGACAATATAAAGAACACGGTGAAAAAGGCCGGATATAAGGGCGCCTGTACCACGAACAGAGGAAATGACAGATATAATAAGGATGTTTTTGAGATCAACAGGGTAAAAATAACTAATTCAGACACTACTAAGCCCTTTAATTTCAGGGCAAAACTTTCGGGATATTATAATTTTTTCAGGTCACTTAGATCTCCGGAATGACTTCCAGGGGGGACAATATGGGCAAATTAATAAGTTATGATACATCTCGTATGGAAGGGTTTGTCTCTTCCAATGAGATCAAAAGCATGGAGCCGGGCATCAAAAAAGCACACGGTTTCCTCTCCGAAAAGAACGGACCGGGTGGGGAATATCTGGGGTGGATGGATCTTCCTGACCGGACAGAAGAAGAAATTATCCGTAAAATAGAGGAAACGGCGGGATATTTGAGAGAAACATCTGATACTGTGGTTGTCGTGGGTATAGGCGGTTCGTACCTCGGGTCCAGAGCGGTCATAAACGCTCTGTCAGATCCTGAAGACAGGCAAAGAGTAAAATTTGCCGGAAACAACATGTCCTCTCGCCAGATGCGCGAGCTCATGGAATATTTGAAGGAGAGGGATTTCAGCGTGAACGTTATCTCGAAATCCGGGACCACGACGGAGCCGGCGATAGCTTTCAGGATGCTCGAGGCCCTTTTGAGGGAAAAACATTCTTCCGAAGAAATAAAAAAAAGGATCATATGCACTACCGGACCCGAAGGAGGAGCTCTGCGCAAGATAGCTGACAACAACGGTTACAGGGCTTTTGACATACCCGATGATGTGGGAGGCAGATTCTCTGTGCTTACTCCCGTGGGGCTTCTTCCGTCCGCTTGCGCGGGTGTGGATATAAGAGCGCTCCTCGAGGGGGCTGGCCGGATGAAAGAATCCTTGTCGGAATGTGATATCGAAAAGAACGCGGCGGATCGTTACGCCGCTATAAGGAACATACTGTACTCTAAAGGCAAAAAGATAGAGATACTCTCATCTTTCGAGAGCGGGCTGCATTATCTGGCCGAGTGGTGGAGGCAGCTTTTCGGGGAAAGTGAGGGGAAATCCTCAAAAGGAATATTCCCGTCGACATGCGATCTTTCGACAGACCTTCACTCTATGGGGCAGCTTATACAACAAGGAGAGAGGAACATTTTTGAGACTTTCGTGGCCGTTGAGAACGAAAAGATAGAGTGCCCCATACCGTTAAGAGGTGAAAATCTGGATAATCTCGATTATCTGGCCGGACGGCAGCTCAGCGAGGTGAACTTCCAGGCGTATGAGGCCACGGCGGAGGCCCATTGCGCGGGTGGGGTGCCCAGTTCTACTATTTTTATGCCTGAGATGTCGGCATTATATCTTGGGCAGGTCCTGTATTTTTTTCAAAAAGCCGTGGCTGTATCGGCCTATCTTTTAGGGGTGAACCCCTTTGACCAGCCAGGCGTTGAGCTCTATAAGAAGAATATGTTCACCCGCCTGGGTAAACCCGGATCATAAAAGGGGCAGAGTTCATTAATCGCCATATATCCGGTCAATATCCTCGATCAGGAACTTTGGGGCCCATATTATGGAAATAAGCTTTACTTTTACTACCATACTGGAAGCAATAATAAAATTGTTCGTCCTGGTACTGCTGGGATGTATTTTAAGACGCCGCGGACTTATAGATGACAGGTTTACCGATGTTCTCAGCCTCCTTCTCATAAAGCTGTTCTTTCCCGCGCTTATATTCTCGAAGATCATAACGCATTTCAGTTTCAGTGATTTTTCTCACTGGTGGGTGCTTCCTCTGGCCGCTATTATATTCTCTGCGGGAGGTATGGCCCTGGGCCTTCTGGTGCACAGGGTTTTCGGGGGGAGGTTCCCGAGGAATGAGTTTATCGCCGGGTGCGGTTTTCAGAACTGCGGGTACCTTCCGATGAACATAATATTCTTTTCGTTCGCCGGGCTGGTCCAGGACAGACTGCTTGTCTTCCTTTTTCTTTTTACAATGGGTTTCAATCTTCTGATGTGGTCTATGATGCCGTCATTTCTCGCTCCTGACAGAAAAGGCCGTCCTGCCATAAAGGATATATTAAACGCTCCGGTGGTCGCCACGATATTATCGCTTTTATGGGTAAGGTTCTTCGGCACCGGCAGCGTTCCGCCGGTCGTATTGAACCCCCTCGAACAGCTCGGGCAGGCAGCGTTCCCTATAGCGATGATAACGCTCGGGTCTTATCTGGTGAGGTACAGTTCACATATGCCGGATAAGAAGTTACCTGTGGCAGCGGGGGTTATTACCAAGCTTGTTGTTTTTCCCGCGCTGGTATTCGGGGTGATCGCTCTTGTGCCTTTCAGGGCGGATTATAAGTTTTTCCTTTTTCTGCAGGCGGCCATGCCTTCCGCTGTTTCGCTGGTGGTAATAGGCAGTTATACTCGCGCGGATAACGGTTACCTGAGCAGCGTTATTTTTTACACGCACCTGGTTTCGCTTCTGACCATACCGCTATGGCTTGGTATTTTCAGGATGTTTGTGCCCGGGGTTTGACTTGGGCGCGCATATAGGGTATTTTCATTAACTATAGGATCTACAAAAGGAGATGACCATGTTGTTAGGTATAATACTGATCGTATGCGGCATACTTATAGCCGCGTATCCGCCGCTTCTGTCTCTCATAGTGGCCACGCTTTTTATATCCGCGGGCATAATCACGCTGATAGCCGGGTACAGGTATAAAAAAATGGCCAAGAAATTCGAAGACCCGTTCATCGATTTCTTTATGAGGACCTGATAGGCCGATAAAACTTAATGAAAAGGAGAGAGGGCCAATGAGAAAGCTTAAAGCTTCCGAGCTGAAGAAGCTCTGCGATCCGGCTGTTTTCCCGTTCAAGACGACTGAGGATTATGAGTTCGAGAGCGAGCCTGTGCATCAGGCGCGGGGCACCAGCGCCATAGATTTCGGGCTCAATGTGAAGTCGGACGGGTTTAATCTCTTCGTGTGCGGGTGCCCGGGTACCGGGAGGAACACACAGGTAATAAAAGCGGTCAGCGCCATAGCCGGCAGGGAAAAGACCCCGGATGACTGGATATATGTGAATAACTTTATCAGCGAGGACGAACCTATAGCCATACGCCTTCCGGCAGGAAGAGGCATAATATTCAAGAAGGACATCGAGGAGCTTATCGAAGAGCTCAAAGTAGAGATCCCCAAGGCCTTTGAGAGTGAGGATTACGAAGGGCGCAAGCAGGAACTCCTCAAGGAGTACAAACAAAAAAGGGATGCCGCGCTGCAGCATGTGGAAGAGGAATCCTTCAAAGAGGGGTTCGTTCTCAAACAGACGGCGACCGGGGTAATACTTGTCCCCCGTGTTGACGACAGGCCTATGACAACAGAGGAATATGAGAACGTGCCCGCCGAGGAAAAAGAGGTCCTCGAAAAGAAGAAGCACGATCTTCACATAAAGATAGAACAGGCCCTCAGCGAAGTACGGGCCATGGAAAAGGCCGCGAAGCAGCAAATAAAAGGTCTCGAAGAGGAAGTGGTTCTTTTTTCGGTAAAACACATAATCGATGAACTGAGGTTCAAATACAGGGAATTCGAAGATGTGGTAGAGCATCTAAACCATGTTCAGCAGGATGTAGTGGGCAATATAGGTCTTTTTAAAGAGGATGAGGAGGAGTCTCAGGCGATAATTTTTGGCGGGAAAGCGCCTGCGAAGAAGAACGCGTTCAGAAAATACGAGGTCAACCTTCTGGTGGATCACAGGAATTCCAAAGGCGCTCCGGTAATAAAGGAGACAAGCCCCACATACTATAACCTGATAGGCAGGATAGAATATGTGTCGCAGTTCGGTTCCATGACGACCGATTTCGGGATGATAGCCCCCGGCGCTCTTCATAAGGCCAACGGAGGATATCTTATACTCCAGGCCATGGATGTTGTGGTAACTTTTATGGCCTGGGACGCTTTAAAAAAGGTAATAAGAAATCGAGAAATAAAGGTTGAGGATATAAACGAGCAATATCGGCTGATAAGCACTACGAGCCTCAAACCTAAGTCCATACCCTGCGACATAAAGATAGTGATGGTCGGCCCCGCCTGGCTATATCATATGCTTTACAAGTTCGATGAGGATTTCAGGAAGATGTTCAAGGTGAAATCGGATTTTGATACCGAGATAGACAGGGTTAAGTCCATGGTAGATAAGTACGCGGCTTTTATAAAAGTAAGATGCGAGGAAGAAGACCTCAGACATTTTGACCGTAAGGCCGTGGCCAGAGTGATAGAGTATGGTTCAAGAATGGCCGAAGACCAGGAAAAACTCAGTGCCAAATTCATGTACGTAGCCGATATTTTGAGAGAAGCCGATTACTGGGCGGGAAAGGATAATGCCGAGTATGTGGGGGATGAACATGTGGAAAAAGCAATACACGAGAAGATATACAGATCCAATATGATAGAGGAGAAGATAATAGAGCTTATAAAGGACGATGTGCTGATGATAGACTCTAAAGGATCGGCCGTCGGACAGGTGAACGGTCTGGCTGTTATCGATATGGGAGAATATATGTTCGGCAAGCCTTCAAGGATAACTGCGAGGACCTTTTTAGGCAAGAGCGGTCTGGTCGATATAGAGCGTCAGGTCAAGATGGGTGGGAGGCTTCATTCCAAGGGAGTGCTTATACTTTCCGGTTATCTGGGTGAGAAATTCGCGCAAGAGAGGCCTCTGAGCTTGAGCGCGAGCGTATGTTTCGAGCAGTCGTACGAAGGCGTGGACGGTGACAGCGCCTCCAGCACCGAGGCCTATTGTCTTCTTTCGTCACTTTCGGGTCTGGCCATAAAACAGTCCATAGCTGTTACAGGATCGATGAACCAGCACGGTATGGTCCAGCCCATAGGAGGCGTCAACGAGAAGATAGAGGGTTTTTACCATGTATGTAAAATTAAGGGGCTTACCGGTGACCAGGGAGTGATAATACCTGAGAGCAATGTGCGTCATCTGATGCTTAAGGATGAGGTGATCGACGCGGTCAAAAAGAAGAAATTCCATATATGGGCGGTCTCGACTGTGGATGAGGGGATAGAGATACTCACAGGGAAGAAGGCCGGCAAAAAAGACAAAGGAGGAAAGTACCCTCGGGGCACAGTTAATTATCTCGTGGATAAAAAGCTTAAAGAGTATTCGGAGAACTTTATCCGGCAGGAGCGTAAGTCCCTGCCCGGAAAGAAAGCTAAAAAGAAAGGAGCGATAAAATGATCAAGTCAATGAAGATGTTAACGGTTCTGGTAATTTCCTGTATAGTTGTTTCTCAAACGGCCTTTTCCCTCGAGAAAGTGAACCTTTACGATATTCTGGAAAACGCGAAGGAGGTCAACACATATATTGCCGATCTGACAGATCCTTCCGGTCAGGCCGGGGATATGCTTGAGGGCATCAGGGAGCAGCTTGAACATGCCCTGTTATCGAGACAGTCCGCCAATTTTGTCATGGTAGATGACAAAAGTAAGGCCGACATTATTATAACATGCGATATAATAGAGCGGATCTGGCTTGAAGTTGATCCAATAGACAAGGTATGGGGAGCCGGAGCGGTAGCTATGGATGTTATGAAAAATGATAATTACGGTCGCATAAGAGCGGATATTACGATCAGTAAGGGCCCCGCCGGCAAACGTCTTTTCAGTCGTTCCGGCGCCAGGGTAAGAAGAATGACCGTTCTATGGGATGAGATCGTTCAGGCAACAATAACCCAGACCATTATGCCCGAGCCCGAAAGCAAGATCCTGCTACAGGAAAGGCTTGCTGATATATTTATAAGAGAAGCTTTTGGCAGGAGAGCCAGTCCGCTTAACTGACTTCCGATCTTTCCATTCTCAGATCTCCGAGATCCAACCCGGCGAATTTAACCTGGTTAAATCCGCCGGGTTAAATTGATCTTTTATCAAATTTACCGCAAAAAAGCTCCAAAATTTGATTTTTCATCAAATCAACCTGGTTAAATCAACCAGGTTGATTTAACCAGGTTAATTTCAGGTGGTTTTTTATTGACTTTTAGGGGCGTGTGTTATATTATATAGATAGATGTAAATGCGTCTATATGATGTGGGTTTGGGAGGGGATCGATATATATAAGGGAAGGTGATGGACATGATACCGGACAAGATGACTTTAAAAACTCAGGAAGCGTTAAGGAACGCTTTGAGGGAAGCGGTTGATAGAGGGCAGCAGGAGGTTACTTTGGAACATCTGCTGTACGCCATGCTGTCGGACGGCACTGGTGTGTGTAATTCCATATTGGGTAAGATCGGGGTGGATGCGTCTGTTCTTAAAGAAGAAATAGAGCGCCAGCTTTCGGGTAAGGCCCGAGTAAGCGGAGCATCAGCTCAGCCATATCTGTCCGCGGAGGTCAACAGGGTTTTGCAGCTTGCTGACAAGGAGGCGAGGAGCCTCAAGGACGAGTATCTGAGCGTAGAGCATGTGCTTCTTGCCATGTCAAAAGAAAGCACATCCGGGGTATCTTCTATACTGGCAAAACACAACGTTAAGAGCGAGAGCATATTGGCCGCTCTTCGGGAAATAAGGGGCGGTCACAAGGTCACCGACGAGGACCCGGAGGGAAAATACCAGGCTCTTGAGAAATACGGCAGAGATCTTGTGGAGCTGGCGGATCTCGGTAAGCTTGACCCTGTCATAGGCCGGGACGAGGAGATACGGAGGCTTATACATGTACTTTCAAGAAGGACCAAGAACAACCCTGTTCTGATAGGGGACCCGGGCACAGGCAAGACCGCTATTGTAGAGGGACTCGCTCTCAGGATATCATCAGGGGACGTACCCTCAAGATTGCGGGACAAAAAACTTATCGCCCTCGACCTTGGAGCTCTTATAGCCGGGGCCAAATTCAGAGGTGAGTTCGAGGACAGACTTAAGGCGGTACTCCGGGAGATAAAGGAAAGGGGGACGGAGACAATACTTTTTATAGACGAACTTCATACTCTTGTAGGAGCCGGAGGCGCCGAGGGAGCGGTGGACGCGTCCAATATGCTAAAACCCGCCCTCGCGAGAGGCGAGCTGAGATGCATAGGGGCTACCACGCTGGATGAATACAGGAAGTACATAGAAAAAGACAAGGCTCTCGAGAGGCGTTTCCAGCAGATATTCATAGGGGAGCCCACAGTAGAGAACACCATTGCCATACTCAGGGGTCTTAAGGAAAAGTATGAGATACACCATGGCGTTATGATATCAGATTCGGCCATAGTGGCCGCGGCCGCGTTGTCGGACAGGTACATAACCGCCAGGTTCCTTCCTGACAAGGCCATAGATCTGATAGATGAGGCGGCATCCAAACTCCGCATAGAGATCGATTCTGTGCCGACAGAAATAGATCGGGTCCAGCGCGGTATAATGAGGCTCGAGATAGAGAAACAGGCTCTTAAAAAAGAGAAAGATACTGATACGGGTAAGAAGAAAATTAAGGAAGTTGACGAAGAGCTGAAGGGGCTTCGTGACAAACTACAGGAGATGAAAAAACACTGGGACAAGGAAAAGGGTGTGATTGCAAAGATACAGAATATAAAGGAAGAGATCGACAGTTCCCGCATTGAGGAGGCCAACGCCGAAAAAGAAGGGAACCTGACCAAGGTGTCGGAAATAAGGTACGGAAAGATGGTGGAACTTAATAAAAAACTCGAAGATGCCACCAGGGAAATGGAGAATATACAGCGGTCCAGCCGCATGCTCAAGGAAGAAGTGGATGACGAGGATATAGCCAAAATAGTGTCGCAATGGACGGGTATACCCATGACAAAGCTCATGGAGTCGGAGATAGAAAAACTGATCCATATGGAGGATGTGATAAAAACGCGTGTGGTGGGCCAGGATGAGGCGGTAACTAAGATAGCGAACGCCGTTCGCCGGTCCAGAAGCGGAATGGCCGATCCCTCAAGGCCCATAGGCTCGTTTATTTTTCTCGGCCCCACGGGAGTGGGGAAGACCTATATGGCAAGGACCCTGGCATGGTTCCTTTTCAACGATCCGGATGCTATGGTCCGTATAGACATGTCGGAATACATGGAAAAACATTCGGTGTCGCGTCTTATAGGGGCCCCGCCAGGATACGTAGGGTATGAGGAAGGCGGTCAGCTTACAGAAAAGGTGAGGAGAAGACCTTATTGTGTGATACTTCTGGATGAGATCGAAAAGGCCCATCATGACGTATTTAATATACTGCTGCAGATACTGGACGATGGCCGCCTCACTGATAACCAGGGGCATGTTGTCGACTTCAAGAACACGATAGTAATAATGACGTCAAATATCGGCAGCCAGCATTTCACGTCAGAGCCCGGGAATAGGGAAAATATATCCCGTCTGGTGGGAGATGAGATCAAGAGACATTTCAGGCCGGAATTCATCAACCGAGTGGATGAATTGATCATCTTCAACAAACTTTCGGAGGATGATATTATCAAGATCGTGGGCCTGGAACTTGGGCAGGTAGAAGAAAGGCTTAAGGCACGGGATATAAAAGCGGAAGTTACCGAAGAGGCCAGGAAGGAACTGGCAAAGAGAGGGTTCGATCCGGATTACGGGGCAAGACCTCTTAAAAGACTTATCCAGAAAGAAGTTCAGGACAAACTGGCAGTTGGTCTACTTAAGGGTGATATAGCCGACGGATCTAAAGTGGTAATAGATTATAATTCGAAAAAGGACGCTTTTGAGTTCAAGTGTTCCTGAGGGAGAGGTGGAAATGTCACAAAAAGATTATTATAAAGTTCTGGGTGTAAAGGAAGACGCGAGCGAAGCAGAGATAAAAAAGGCTTACAGGAAACTCGCGGTTAAATATCATCCTGACAAGAACCCCGGGGACTCGAAGGCGGAGGAAAAGTTCAAGGAGATATCAGAAGCCTATTATGCCCTGGGTGACGCGAAACGGCGCAAAGAATATGACAATCTGAGGCGTATGGGGGCTTATACAGGCGACTTTTCATCAGCCCAGGGATTTGATTTTTCGGATTTCATGAGCCAGTTCTCCGGGGGAGGATTCTCGTCAAGATCGTCTTTCGGCGATATTTTCGGGGATATCTTTTCAGGTGGAGGAAGGTCCAGAGGGCCGGGCACGCACAAATTCTATTATTCTACCGGAGGGGGCATGTCGGAAGGAGCGGGTGGCGCGTACGCGGGAGCCCAGCAGGTGGACACCGATATAAGAGCCTCGCTGCCTGTTCCCAAAAAACTCGCCAGTAAAGGAGGCGAGGCGACATTCAAGCTTTCGGGAGGAAAGAACGTTACTCTCAAAATACCTGCCGGGACCAGGCACGGTCAGAAAATGCGACTGAGGGGCCAGGGCAGGGATTGTCCGTGCTGCAGGCATAAAGGGGACCTCATAGTTACGGTCAATATAAAGTAGGGGGAAAGATGGACGAACATGATCTTATAAGGATATTTAAAGCTCTGGCGGACAAGACCAGACAGGATATCCTGGAGCTTATATCCCGGCAGGAGATGAACGTTACGGATATATGTTCGGAGTTCCATGTGTCCCAGCCCACGGTGTCGCATCATCTACACATATTGAAAGATTGCGGCCTCGTGGATTACCGCAAGGAGGGCAAGAAAATATACTATTACATAAAACAGGAAGTAATGGATGACGCTTTCGGCAGGGTCGTCAAGAAGATGCGGGTAAGGATAGTCAGAAAAAGTGAGGATGGATAGGGATAAAGAAACATATTTTGGGTATTTTTTACAGTACTTTGTAGACTTGCTTTCTATCATGTTCTGACCCCTGTATGAGTATAAGGGTAAACAGATGTATGTTTGAGCGGGGCACCGTGAAGTGAGCAAGCATGGTCCCGCCCCGCGATATCCTGGTGAGGGCGGGTTGCGAACGGAACGTCGAGCGAAGATATCACGCCGGGAGATCGAGCGTCCCCGCGAGAATATGCATCTGTTTACCCTTATTTGTTGCCTGCATAAACGTTGAATTGTGCAGAAAATACCCAAAATATGTTACAGTACTTGAATAGGAACCATGTTGTGCGGCGCCTGATGCTGTGATAACATAGAGAATAATATGAAGAAAACCACACTTGTCGTAGACGGGTACAACGCCATAAACGCCATACCCGAGGTCAGGAAGCTTTTGAAGGATAGCCTTCTCAGCGCCCGGAGCAGGATAATAATGCTGGCTTCGGAATATGCCAGGTCCAGCGGCTATATAACTGATTTCTGTGTGGTGTTCGACGGCCAGGACAGGTACAGGTATCTGGAACGCATGTATGTGCCCCAGGACGCTAAACACACTTTTTCAAAAAGCGGGGAAGGTGACGACAAAATACTTGAGACGGTGAGGAACTTTTCCGAAAAAGGTAAGGTGGTCGTGGCTTCTAACGATAACTATGTGCGTAATAATTCCAGAAGCTACGGGGCCGCGATCATAGATTCAGAAGAGCTTGGCGGGAAAAAGAAAAAAAAGATGCCCGCGGACAAGGATACGAAGAGCGATGATAAGGCCCTGGCCAAGGACATCAAGGATAAGATAACCAGAGAATATATGGAAGAACTGGGACTTTAGAGCATGCAGGTGGCAATGAACGCGATAGACCAGATGATCGAGGCGAAGGCCGTGCTCGCGCCGATGGCCGGTGTTACCGATCTTCCATTCCGGCTTATGTGCCGGAAGTTCGGATGTCGTTTCGCTTTTACGGAAATGGTAGATGTCAACGCCATTGCCTACGGTAACCGCAAGACCATGAAATATCTGGAAAGGCTTCCGGGGGACATTCCTCTTGGGGCCCAGATAGTGGGACGCGATGAGAAAAAGCTCATCATGGCGGCCGGAATATGCCAGGAAAAAGGATTTGAGGTCATAGATCTTAACGCGGGGTGTCCGGCCAGAAAAGTGATAAAGGGAGGCAAAGGGTCCGCTTTGCTCAGAGACCCGGCCACCCTGGGGAATCTGGTGGAGAGTCTCGTAAGAACCCTTTCGGTGCCGCTTACGGTAAAAATAAGAAGCGGGTGGGATGAAGACAACCTCAACTACGCGGAAGTGGCGAAGATCCTCGAATCGGCGGGTGCCAGCGCCATATGCATCCATCCAAGGACCACGCGGCAGATGTACAGAGGAAGCAGGATATCTCACGAGCCGACAGCCGAAATAAAAGCTTCTGTCAGGATACCTGTCTTCGCGAGCGGCAACATCTTCTCAGCCGAAGACGCCCTTGGGGTAATGGACGCGACCGAATGTGACGGCGTTTTTATAGCCAGAGGTTCACTTGGAAGGCCATGGATATTCAGGGATATAGCGGATGCTATTTCGGGCAATGACAGGCGCGAAATACCGGAGCTTGATGAGCTTAAGTCCCTTATGAAAGAGCATTTCGCGGTGTCACAGGAATTTTACGGCGCGTTCCTTACGGCAAAGAGGATGTATAAGCATGTAACGTGGTATCTCAAGAGATATAAGAACCTGGATGCTGTTATGCGCGCTTACCGTGAAGTAAAGGATATCTCGACGTTCGCGATCTTTCTGGACCGTATCGTTCTTGACGGCAGAAAACTTCGTGTTGGAACGAGGGGGAGTGTGTGAAAAGAATAGTTCTGGCTTCGGCTTCGGAAAGGAGGGCCCGTATACTTTCAGAATGCGGTATCCGGCATGAGGTTGTGGTTAGCGGGGCTGATGAAGACCATACGGACGGAACGCATATATCTGATATTGTCGTGGATAATTCCGTTAGAAAAGCCGAGGCCGTGGCGGCAGGCCTTACAGAAACAGTCGTTATAGGCGCAGACACATTGGTGGCCCACGGCGATGATATTATCGGCAAACCCGGAGACGAGGGAGCGGCCAGGGAACTTTTGAGGAGATTTTCCGGCTCTGACATAGAAGTGTATACCGGGCTTTGCGTGATAGACACCGCTTCAGGCAGAAAAGCCTCGGGCGTTGAAAAGAGCGGCCTTACCGTGATCGGGCTGGCAGACGATGAGTTAGAAAGATATTTCAGGCTTCTGGCGCCTTACGATAAGGCGGGCGGGTTTTCCATAGAAGGCGCGGGCTCTCTTATTTTTGACGACATAAGAGGCTCATATTTCAATATTCTCGGTCTTCCCATGATCAAGCTGGCGGGGCTGTTCAAAGAAACAGGCATCGATATACTGGATTTTATAAACTCATGACAAAACATTACACAATACCGTTCTTCATGCCGCACAAAGGGTGCGCTCACCGATGTGTGTTCTGTGACCAGAACAGGATAACCGGGGAAGAGATGCCCGATCCGGAACATGTTCCGCGGAAGATAGAAAAATATCTATCCACCATACCTAAAAAGGACTCCCACGTGCAGGTGGGTTTTTTCGGCGGGAGTTTTACGGGCATGTCGCTGGACGACCAGCAAAAGTACCTCGCGCCGGTAAGGCCTTTTTTGAAAGAGGGTCGGGTCAAGGGATTAAGGCTTTCCACGCGGCCTGATCTTATAGATGAGGAGATATTGACCTTTCTTAAAGATCTCGGGGTGAGCTGCATAGAGCTTGGCGTTCAGTCAATGTCAGAAGATGTTCTTAAAGCTTCCCGCAGAGGGCATACGCCCGCCGATACCGAGAGATCTTCCCAAATGATATCTTCAAGGGGGTTTATCCTTGCCCATCAGATGATGCTGGGGCTTCCAATGAGCGATCATGATAAAGAGATGCATACCGCTAAGCGTATAAGCGAGCTTTCGGCTTCCCAGGTAAGGATATACCCTTTACTTGTAATGCAGGGCACCGAGCTGGCCGAAATGTGGAAAAGAGGCGAATATGAGGCTCTCAGCATGGAAGATGCCGTTGAACGGGCGGCGAGGATCATATCGCTGTTTCTCTCAAAAGGTATACGGGTAATAAGGTGCGGTCTTCATGCCACGGAAGGGCTTCTTTCGGGGCAGGAATACCTGGCCGGGCCCTTCCATCCGGCATTCGGGCATTTTGCCCGCGAAAGAGCCCATGAAATAACAGATAACGGGGTTTGAATGGGGAGTCTTGTTATCCATGACAAGAGAGTGCCCCGCGCATATATTGACAGTCTGTCCGAGCGTCTTGGGGATATTCAATTTATCCCGTTCGGGTGGGAAGGCGCGTCGGTATATTCATCGGTTTCTTGCCATCCTGACATATACATGTTCAGGCTTGATAATAGAATTATAGTCCATTCGCCGGACCTTCCTCTTGAGTTTTTGGACAGGGTCGCTTCAAGAGGTATAAGGCTTGTCCCCGGAGAAAAGGCGCCGGGCAGGAGATACCCCCACACCGCTTTATATAATGCTGTTCGTGTGGGAGAAGTGGTGTTTCATGCCTTTAACAACACCGACCCGGCCATAGTTGAAATGGCGCGGCGGAAAAACTTGAGGAAGGTCGATATTCCCCAGGGTTACGCGAGATGTTCGGTGCTCGCCTGTTCCGATAGAGCTATAATAACATCAGACAAAAATATCCGCGAAAGCGCGCGTAGAGAGGGCATAGAAGCGCTGCTTATATCCCCCGGCCATATAGAGCTTCCCGGCGAAAGATATGGATTTATAGGTGGAACGGGAGCCCTGGCCCCGGACGGAAGGGTGGTGGTCCTGGGGGACATATCCCGCCATCCCGATGCCGATGATATTTACGGATTTATAAGCGAGCATTCCCGGGGTTGTATTCAGGCACCCGGACTGACTCTGTACGATGCCGGCGGTTTGTTTTTTGTTTAGGTGTAAATAATAGGGGATATTTTACTTGACAAATACCTGATATTTGGTAAAATAATAAAAAGCCAAAATTGGAGGAGGATCCTTAATGCATACAGAAAAAAGGGATTATTCCCGTTATAATGTGTTCCTTGAAAGGCCGTCGTGTTTGAGGTCGGATTCGGAAGGCTCCAGGATAGACATACGTGATATCTCATGCGCCGGCATAAGGATATGTACCGATGAAAGGCTGATAAAAGGCGATTCCATAGATCTTGAGATAGTCATTCCATCTGATGATATACCCATGTTCGTTGCCGGCGAGGTAGTATGGGTAGTAAAGGATCCCGGTTTCGATAAGACCTATAACGCGGGCATACGTCTCAAGAAAGTCAACGAGTTCGACCGTAAGCGTCTTGTTAAGTATATACACACCAATTTTACCCCCTGATAAGGTCTGAAATATAAGACTTTATCGTGATCGGATTTTCACGCCATTTTCCGATCAATATATTTCTATACCCTGCCATAAGATATGCCGGGCTTTTCAACAGAAATACATATGGAACTCACCAAGATATTTCACTATATCTTTTTTTCTATAACACTTGTCAAGACTCGCCGCTGGAGAGTATAATCATACCGCGATGATAAAAATATCTTTAAAAGCGACAGGATCTTTCCGGGAGATAGCATTATGTCTTTTTCCGTAAAATGTTTCAGGGATAACGGCGCTATAGCTTCAAAGCTCGAAACCTACGAGACCCGCCTTGAGCAGATAGAAATGGTACAGGCCGTGGAGGAAGCCATAGCCTCGGGAAGTGATCTTATAGTCGAAGCGGGTCCGGGTGTCGGGAAAAGCCTCGCGTATCTTGTCCCTTTCATACACTGGGCTGTCACCGAAGGCAAACGAGTAATGGTATCCACATATACCAAGGCTCTTCAGAACCAGCTTTTTGTAAAAGACCTGCCTTTTCTCAAAGAAGCCCTTGGGCTTGATCTCAGATATGTTCTTTGCATGGGATCCGATAATTATGTCTGCCTTAAGAAAGCTTATAAGACCTGTCAGGGTGACCTTTTCGAGGGAAAATATCATAAGAGACAGGCGGACAGGATATTGGAATGGATAAACACTACCGATACGGGTCTTGTTTCTGATATGGAGGTTGTTCCGGATCAGCGGGTATGGGATAACTTCAAGCGCGACAGTGACCTGTGCGGGGGCAGGAAATGTCCGCATTTTGAAGATTGTTTTTACATGACCTCTCGCAGGGAGCAGGCGAAAGCTCATGTGCTTGTGGTAAATCACGCGCTTTTTTTCACATCTCTCGGGTCTGAGACGAATTTGTTCGGGGATGTTGACGCCCTTGTTCTTGATGAGGCCCATACATTGGAAGATGTCGCGACCAACTATTTTGGTAAAACGTTCTCCTCATCAGGTATAGTGTACCTTGTTGATAAGATAAGGTCTTTTCTCGAAGGGGACACGCCGCGCCCGGGTGAGGAGGAGTATCCCGCCAGCGAGGCGGAAAACGTCAAAAAAGGATGCTCTGATCTCATTGCCGCCTCTGAGTCTTTTTTCGGCAGCGCCGAGGAAAAGCTCTTTGAAAAGGATTCGGCGGTAGAGTTCTCTCCTGAGACGCTTTCTTGCGACGATGTTATGCTCTGCGCGCAAAAACTTCTATCGACGCTTCTTACTATGGCCGGTAAGTCGCGGGAGAGCGCTTTGGCGGAAACCGTCGGCTCTTACGCTGCAAGGGTCAAAGGCCTGTGTGAGTCGATCTCCGCGATATTCGATCCCCCGAAAAGCGGATGGGTTTTCTGGGCCCAGGCTCGCACCTCAAGGTCGGCCCGTAATATCGCTTTTCATGCGTCCCCTGTGGATATAAGGGACAGGATGAGAAAAGAGATTTTCGAAAACTTTTCACCTGTAGTGCTCGCGTCGGCGACGCTCTCGGTTTCCGGCAGGGCCGGGGACCTTACCTTCATAAAGGAAAGGCTGGGTATGGACGAGGCCATGGACCTTGTGGTGGATTCACCTTTTGATTACGGCAAGAACGTTCTTGTATACCTCCCTCACGGCGCGGCCGACCCCAGTAACGATAGCGGGGCGTTCAGGCGCTACCTTAAGGACAACATCATCTCCATTTACGATGTCATGGGCGGGAGGATATTCGCTCTCTTTACCAGTTATAATATGCTGGATTCGGTTGCCGCGGGTATAGCCGCCGACAGGCCGGATATATATATCCTCAAGCAGGGGGATATGCCCAGATATGTGCTTCTTGACGTGTTTAAAAAGAACAACAGCAGTATGCTGCTGGGGACCACCACGTTCTGGCAGGGGGTGGATGTTCCGGGCAGCGCGCTTGAATGTGTTATAATTACAAAACTTCCTTTCGGAGTTCCTTCGGACCCGGTGAACGCCGCCCGTATACGCGCCCTGCGCGAAAAGGGACATAATCCGTTCCGGGAATACCAGCTTCCCCAGGCTATGATAATGTTCAAACAGGGGTTCGGCAGGCTTATCAGAAGCCGGTCCGATAGAGGGGTCTTCGCGGTACTTGATCCCCGGGTCCGCACCCGCGAATACGGCAGAAAGTTCCTTGAATATGTTCCCGAATGCCGCATAACCGGGGACCTGGACGAGGTCAGGGATTTCTTTATTTCTCCCCGAACGGAATAGATAGTGTAACATATTCCGGGCATTCTTCGCGCAATTCACCATTTACAGCAGAAATAAGTCTAAACGGCGGTATATCTCGCCCTTGGCTTTCCTGGACCCAGGCGGGGACGTACGATTTCCCCAGCGAGGAAATCGTACTCAACGTTCCGCTCGCAACCCGCCTTAGCCTTAATATCGCGAGGCGGGACCATGCTTGCTCGCTTCACGGTGCCCCGCCTGGGTCCAGGAAAGCCAAGGGCGAAACATGCCGTTGTTAGCATAGAGGGCAGTAAGTGGACCGCTATAACACTATCAAAAAATACCCGGAATATGTTACACTATCTGAGGAACCGACGCCTTGCAATTATACTATTATTATTGTATATTGACTAAATATAGGGACCAATTGCTCAACTTATTTGTTATTAAAAAGGGGGTTAAATATGGGTGAAGGCATAACTGTAATTAACGAGAGGGTCCAGAGAGAAAGCGCTTTTATAGAGGACCTTACTTCGGAGATACGTAAGGTCATAATAGGGCAGGATTATCTGATAGAGCGCCTCCTGGTAGGACTTCTGGCCAACGGACATGTTCTTATAGAGGGCGTTCCGGGCCTGGCCAAGACCATGTCGGTAAGGGTGATAGCCGCGGCCATAAACACCGCGTTCCAGAGGCTGCAGTTCACCCCCGACCTTCTGCCGGCCGATCTTATCGGTACCCTTGTGTATAACCCCAAAGACGGGGATTTTACCACGAAAAAAGGTCCGATATTCTCGAACATAATACTTGCCGACGAAATAAACCGGGCGCCGGCCAAGGTGCAGAGCGCGCTTCTGGAGGCGATGCAGGAAAGACAGGTCACTATAGGCGCCAACACTTTCAAGCTGGACGAGCCGTTCCTGGTTCTCGCTACACAGAACCCCATAGAGCAGGAGGGTACATATCCTCTGCCGGAGGCCCAGGTCGACAGGTTTATGCTCAAGGTGAATATCTCGTATCCCGACAGGGCGGAGGAGCTTAAAATATTGAGATCCATGGCTGTGACCGACAAGAAGTTCGAGGTAAAGGCGGTCGTGACTCCGGAGAAGATACTCGAGGCGAGAAAGATAATAAACGAGATATATATCGACGAGAAGATAGAAAAATATATAGTCGATATAGTCTTCGCTACGCGTGACCCCGAAGCTTGCGGCATAAGCGACCTGGGCGGTCTTATAGAATACGGTGCTTCGCCCAGGGCCAGCATATATCTGGCCCTTGCGTCAAAGGCGTACGCTTTTCTGAAAAGAAGAGGATATGTCACCCCGCAGGATGTTAAGTCCATAGGGCCTGATGTTTTGCGGCACAGGGTTATAGCCAGTTATGAGGCTGAAGCCGAGGATAAGACCTCCGAGGATATAGTAAAAAGGATATTTGAGGAAGTGGAAGTGCCGTAACGTGTACGGTCATGTTCCTGGAGGGTAAAAACAGGCCAATAGTATGATACCAAAAGAAGTAATAGCAAAAATACGCAAGATACAGATAACCACTACGCGGCATGTAACGGATATCTTCGCGGGGAAATATCAGAGCGTTTTCAAGGGCGCCGGTATGGAGTTCGATGAGGTGCGCCAGTATTTTGCCGGGGACGACATCAGGTCCATAGACTGGAACGTGACCGCCCGTACGGGGCAGCCGCATGTAAAAAAGTTCGTGGAAGAGAGAGAGCTTACCATAATGATACTTCTCGATGTCTCGATGTCCTGCCGTTATGGTACCCGGGAACGCGTTAAGAGCGACCTTGCCGCTGAGATATGCTCGGTAATAGCTTTCTCGGCGATACAGAACAACGATAAGGTGGGTATGATCACGTTCACCGACAGGGTCGAAAAGTTCATTCCCCCCAGGAAGGGTGCGCGCCATGTGCTCAGGGTAATAAGAGAATGTCTTTACAATGAGCCCGTGGGAAAAGGGACGGACATAAAGAACGTTCTTGAGAATCTTAACAATGTAGCTACGCGCAGGACCGTTACTTTTGTCATCTCAGATTTCTTTGACGAGGGTTACACTAAAACCCTTTCCGTCACCAACAAGAGGCATGACGTTATAGCGGTATCAATAACAGACCCTTCAGAGGAAGACCTTCCCGCGGCCGGGATAGTTAAGCTGCATGACGCCGAAACAGGCGAGCCTTTTGTGGTCGATACTTCGAGTCCCGCCGCCAGGTATTTGTACAGAAAGTTTTCCCGGCAGGTCATGGAAGGACGCTCCGGTGTGTTCAGGTCGGCCGGGGTAGACAGCATAGATATACGCACGGATAGATCATATATAGAGCCATTGATAAGGTTTTTCAAGAAAAGGGAAAAGCGTCTGGCGCGCAGATAATTATGACCATGCTGAAAAAGGATATTTTGTTTGTTTTTCTTTTGGCGGCTTTTATGGCTTTGCCGGTCGCGTCCGCCGAAACGCCGGAGAGCGGTGAAGCTATAGAATTGGCCTATGAGATAGACACCCCCGAGGCGTATATCGGAGACAGGATAACCTTCAGCGTTACAGCGCCGGAAGAAAAGGATATAGAGATCATATTTCCCGAGGAACCGGAGAACCTCGGAGATTTTACTTTTATAAGTTCCTCTCCGGTGAGATCGCGTTTCGGCGCTCCCTCCAGGGTCGGGATGTCTTATGTCGTAACCATTTACAGCACTGGTACGCATGTAATACCTCCGGTAACGGTTCGCTATAAGAGGGTGGATGAGGATGAGTGGAGCTATGCTACTTCGCCGCAGATACCGCTTGAGATAAAAAGCCTGCTTTCCGAGGACGATGAAGATATAAGAGATCTTAAAGGGTTTATCAGGCGCGGTATAGGGAAAAGAGCTATTTTTACCGCGTTTCTTCTTGTCCTGGCGCTGGGAGTTGTAATACTGGCCTTGTGGTTCAGGAAAAAGCGTATCAGGGAGATAGAGGAAGCCGCCAGGAACAGGACCGCCGAGGAAATAGCCTATGAGGAACTCCGGGCTCTTAAGGCCATGGACCTTCCGGGCAAAGGGATGGTCAAAGAATATTACATAAGACTTTCGGATATAGTTAGAAGATATATAGAGAAACGCTTCGCGTTAAGGGCGCCGGAGATGACAACCGAAGAATTCCTGGAAGGCCTGAGAGAGTCTTCGCTTCTCTCTCCCGCCCACAAGGAACTTTTGAGGGAATTCCTCTCTCATTGCGACCTGGTAAAATTCGCCAGATACGGTCCGACCCAGCTCGAGATGCTTGACAGTTTCAAGTCAGCTGAAAAGCTTGTGGACCAGACAAGAAGGCCCGCGGATGATGAGGAGGAGCTATGATACGTTTCGCTTCGCCGCTGGTTCTGATCCTTCTCGCGTTTGTGCCTTTGCTGATCTTTATCGTAAGTAAATTTTCCCGCGGGATGACCAGTTCCATACGATTTTCGGATAAGAGGCTGCTCGAGGGCATAAAACCTTCTCTACGAGCTCGCCTGAGCGGCAAAATGGTCTATCTTAGAGCTATAGGCATATCTCTTGTGATAATAGCTCTGGCAAGACCGCAATCGACATCCGAGCGCACACGTATTTTTGTCGAGGGAGTAGACATAGTCCTTGCCATCGATGTCTCCACCAGCATGAGGGCTCTGGATTTCCGTATAGACGAAGAAAGGGTCGATCGTATGGAAGCGGTCAGACATGTGGCTTCTGATTTCATAAAAAGCAGGACAGATGACAGGATCGGTATTGTGGCTTTTGCCGGGCTGGCGTACACGGTATGCCCCCTGACCCTTGATCAGTCATGGCTTGAGAAGAATCTGGAAAGAGTAAAGATAGGGATGGTCGAGGACGGCACGGCCATAGGCACGGCTTTAATAGCCTCGCTTAACAGGCTTAAGGACTCCGATGCCGCCGACAAGGTCGTAATACTTCTCACCGACGGCAGGAACAACGCCGGGCGTATAACCCCTATGTCCGCCGCTGAGGCCGCGAGAGCTCTCGGGGTGCGAGTCTATACCATAGGCACAGGGACCAGGGGAATGGCCCCTTATCCATTCAGGGACATGTTCGGCAATACCGTAATACAGCAGGTGGATATCCCCATAGACGAAGACCTTCTGCGTGAAATGGCAGACCTCACAGGAGGAAGATATTACCGGGCGATAGACACCGCCTCGCTTGAAAGAATATATAATGAAATAGATAAACTTGAAAAGTCCCCCATAGAAGAGACGGGATACAATATATATCATGAACTTTTCTGGTATTTTCTTATTCCGGGAATGATGTTAATAGGCCTGGAGTTATTGATGTCCAACATGTTCTTGAGGAGGATACCGTAGATGATATTCGCTTCTCCTCATATAGTCGTCTGGCTCTGGATGGTCCCGGCTGTCGCTTTGTTCTTTTTGCTCTGTGCCAGGAGCAGAGAAAGGGCCATGAGGAGATTCGCGCGCCAGGGCACGCTTAAGGAGATAGCCGGTTCTTACGCACCTAGGAAAAAGAAAGCCAGGGACATTATGATGTTGGCGGCTTTTCTTTTTATGATACTCGCGCTGATGAGGCCGCAATGGGGGTTCGAGTGGAGAGAGGTCAAACGGCAGGGCATCGATATAATGATCGCACTGGATACTTCCAACAGCATGCTGGCCGAAGATGTAAGGCCCAACCGTCTCAAGAGGGCTAAGCTGGCGGTAAGAGACCTTGTCAGGAAGCTGGGGGGTGACAGGGTCGGTCTGATAACTTTCGCCGGAACAGCTTTTTTGCAATGTCCTCTGACCATGGATTACAACGGTTTTCTTATGGCGCTTGACGATGTGGACACTTATACCATACCGATAGGCGGGACTTCACTTACAAGCGCTATATACAAGGCGGTAGAGAGTTTTGAGTCGGAGATAGAAAGCGAGAAGATACTGATAATTATAACTGATGGGGAAGACCATGAGGGAGGGCTGGAAAGAGCGATACAATACGCCAAGGCCAGGGACCTGAAGATATTTTCCGTCGGGGTGGGGTCTTCTGAAGGAGAACTTATACCTGTTCCGGGTGAAAGAGGTAAAGAAGGGTTCCTGCGTGATGCCGAGGGAAATGTAGTAAGGAGCAGGCTCAATGAGATGCCCCTGCAGCGGATGGCCCTGGAGACCGGCGGTATGTATGTAAGGGGATCCGGCGCCGGGTTCGGACTGGATCTGATATATGAACAGGAACTCTCAAAGTTACAGCAGAGAGAGATAGGGTCAAGGATGGAAAAGGACTATAATGAAAGGTTTCAGTTGCCGCTGGCCGTAGCGCTTTTGCTTCTTTTTATAGAGCCTCTGATAGGTGACAGGAAGAAGAACAAGGAAAGTGTGACCGCGGGCATCCGGGACAAAATATCAAAAAACAAAAGAACCCCTCGCGGCAGAAAAGTTCGGAAGGCGATTACTCTTATATCGTTATTGATCATGAATTTGTATTGCGCTAATGTTCTTGCTGTAGGAGGATCTTCAGCAGAAAGTCTTTTGCGAGAGGAAAAGTATGACGAAGCTCTTGAGAAATACGAAAAGGCTCTTGAAAAAAGACCGCATGATCCTTTACTTGAGTATAACCGGGCCATTATTTTATACCATAAGGGTGACATGGCGCGGGCCGCAGAAGCTTTTATGAGAGCCGGTGTGCTTGGAGAAGATGAGGTTGAGAGAAAAGCCGCCTATAATGTAGGCAACACCAAATATAGAATGGGTGAATTCTTAACTTCTAAGTCCCCTGAGATGTCGATAAAGGGATATAACGAAGCCCTTGAGTATTACAAGAAAGCCATGGAGCTTGACCCCGATGACATAGATGCGAAGTATAATTACGAATTCACCTTGAACAAACTGAAGGAAGCGGAAAACGAGCAGCAAGAACAAGAAGAGCAGGAAGACGAGCAGCAGGAGCAGCAAGAACAAGACCAGCAGCAGGAGCAAGAAGAGCAAGAAGACGAGCAGAAGGAGCAAGAAGAGCAGGAAGACCAGCAGCAGGAGCAGCAAGAACAAGAAGAGCAGGAAGACGAGCAGCAGGAGCAACAAGAGCAAGATCAGCAGCAGGAGCAAGAAGAGCAGGAAGACCAGCAGCAACAGGAGGAAGAAGAGCAGGAAGACGAGCAGCAACAGGAGCAACAAGAGCAAGATCAGCAGCAGGAGCAAGAACAGGACGACAAAGATGATCGTGACGAAAAGAAAGATCCCGATAAGCGGGACGGTAAAGACGAGAGAAAAGAGCCCCGGCAGCCTGATCAAGGCCCGATGTATGAAGAGCCGGTATCCCCTGACCTCACGCAGGGCGGTGAAGATGCCGCTCCGGGCGAGATGACCGAACAGCAGGCGATGATGCTTTTGAACTGGCAGGAAGAAGAAGAAAATAGCATGAGGAACGAAATGAGAGAGGACCAGCGAGATGAACGCCCGCCGGTATTGATAGACTGGTAAAACAGGTTCAAAATGAGAAAAATACTTATTATTACAGCGGCACTTACTCTTATAGCCTCCGCGGCTTTTGCCCGCAATAAGCTTGAGGCTTCTATAGAGATGGAAAGGGTGTATATCGGTAACCCCGTGTATCTTTATCTCACGTTCACGGGCTCTTCGAGTGTGCCGCAGCCTGATGTTCCCGAACCCGACGGGCTTAGGATAAAGTCTGTGGGGTCGTCCACGGAGATGTCGGTCGTAAGGGGAGTTGTTTCGCAGTCCATAACCTATACATATCTCGTCATACCCGCGAAAGAGGGGAGTTACGATATAGGGCCTTTTTCCGTGATGCATGACGGTACGGCATATCACGCGGATACGGTAAGATTAACCGTGGACCAGACGCCGCCCCCCGGGGCTGTAAGCGGTACGGCCGCTCCACGTCCTGCGCCGGCGACGGCAAGGCCCGCTACCGCTCCGTCCTCCGCGCCTCCTTCTACTTTCGCGCCGTCAGCCCGCGCCGAAAGCGCTGTGTATGAGGGAAGGGACATATTTCTTGTGATGGAGGCGGCGAAACGCACCTTGTATGTTAACGAGGCCTTGCCTGTTACAATAAAACTGTATGTGGAAGGGGTGGGGCTTAAGGACATTGAATACCCCGTGTACTCTCACGAAGGTTTTTCCGCGGGTGAATTCCTTAAGCCGGAAAGAAAGAGGGGAAGTTACAGGGGGTCCATATACGATACCCTGGAATTCCGCCAGCAGCTTTTTGCCATAAAAGAAGGAGAACATGTTCTGGGCCCTGCCAGGTTGAACTGCAAAATGGTATCCCGTAAAAGAACACCTTCGAGGAGGTCGTCCATATTCGGCGTGAGCGTTTTTATGGACGATCCTTTCACGACCGGGTTCGAGACATATCCTATAGTGCTTGAGTCGGAAGGTATACCAGTGACGGTACTGCCGTTTCCCGATAAAGGAAGGCCGTCGGATTTTAAAGGGGCGGTGGGAGATTTTTCTTTTGAGGCGGAAGTAAGACCAGCCGATGTAAAGGTAGGCGATCCTGTAACGCTTGTAATGACAGTAGGGGGATACGGCAATATGGACACCGTTACGGCCCCCGCGCTGGATGATTCTGACGAGTTCAAGGTCTATGAACCGGAGGCCAGCAAAAAAGGCAACAAGAAGATCTATGAACAGATTTTAATACCCAGGAACGAGGAAGTGAAAGAGGTCCCACAGGTGAGGTTCAGCTACTTTGATCCGGGAAAGCAGAGATATGAGACGGTGACACAGGGGCCGTTCCCGATCAAAGTCGCCAAGTCGCCTCAAGACCAGGCCGTAAGGATGGTAGCAATGCCGATGGGCGAGCATGTTTTTGTTCCTGAAGAAGAACTTGGCCGGGACGTACTTCATATAAAGGATTCCATTGGGAAAATGGGGTCGAAAGACCGTATGATCGCGCTCGATATCCGTTTCTGGGCTTTACAGCTTCTGCCGCCCGTGGTCTTTCTTATGTTCTATATGTCTTACCGGAAGAGGGAAAGGATAAAGACCGACAAGGGATACGCGAGATCACTGAAAGCCCCCAGAAAGGCAAGATCAGGTCTTTCCCGGGCCAGGGCTTTTCTGGACAAAAATGATACGGCCAGGTTCTATGATACTGTGCACAAAACCCTGGAGGAATATCTGGGCAACAGGTTCAACCTTCCAAGAGGAAGCGTTACGGTCAATGACATAGATCTTAGGCTGCGGCAAGCGGGATGTGAGGAGCATATCCTTAAAAAGCTGCGTGACGTTTTCGCGAAATGCGAGATGGCCAGATATGCTTCCTCCGTATCGGAAGACATATCCCATTCGCTGGTGCTCCACGACGTAAGGACTATCATAGATCACGTGGAGAAAATGCGATTGTAAAGGCATTGCCAGAGAGACGGTCTTATTAGTGTTCGAGGATGAGGGCGTTCTTTGGCTTCTTTAAAGTAAGTGCCTTTGACGATTACGCAATTCGAGGGAGAATATAGATGAGAATTTTAAAAATAACCTTGTTCGCTGTAGCAGTCGCATTTTACGCCGGCGGAGCGGTGTTATGCTATGCCGAAGGATCCGCCGGCGCGGAGCAGCTTTTCGCCAGAGGGAACCTTTATTACGAAGAAGGGCGTTACGGTGAGGCCATAGAGGAATACTCCTCCATATTAAGGTCGGGTAAGGCCAGCGCGGCGGTATATTATAATCTGGCGGGAGCCTACTTTAAGGCGGGAGAACTTGGCAGGTCGATACTTAATTATGAGAGGGCGCTCAGCATGGACCCCCGTGACGCTGACATAAGGGCTAATTACCGTTTTGTCCGGTCGCTCATAACCGGCCGGACCGTTCAGGACAGGGGCTTTTGGGCATGGGCGCCTGTAAGGAAGTACGCGCGCTTGTTCACTGTTAACGAGATGGCGGTCATCACTTCTTTCGCGTTCTTTCTTGTATTCGTTGTTCTAGCCGCGGCCGTCATATTGCCGCGGGGCAGAAAATATCCTTTTGCGCTGGCCGCACTACTGCTTATGTTCATAGTTTTTAGTTCCGCCGTCACTTGGCACAAAATAAGGTTGATCAAGTCCTGCGCGGTTGTCGTGGCCCCTCAGGCGGATGCCCTTTTCAGTCCGTTCGATACTGCCACAAAATTTTTCACTCTTCACGAAGGTACCGGGGTAATGGTACTTGGTGAAAGGAACGGCTGGTACAGGGTAAGGCGTTCCGACGGTCAAAAAGGCTGGGTCAGAAAGCAGGATGTGGAGAGGATGTAGAGCGCAGGAGCAAAGGGGTAAGAGGGAAGAGCAGAATACAACGCAATACGCACGACGCACACAGACAGTTCCACTTAACCGACGCACGACTAAGGAGCGGACATAGATGGGGAAAAGTTTGAGGGAAAAGTTGCAGACGGATACGCTCGTTCTTGACGGAGCGTTCGGCACTTACATACAATCTATAGGTCTTGATAACTCTCATTTCGGGGAACATCCCGGGTGTATGGAATATCTTTCTGTCGTCTCGCCGGACCTCATATCAAAAGTGCATGCCGATTATCTTGAAGCCGGTTCCGACGCGGTTGAGACCAATACGTTCGGGGGCAACTTTCTGAAACTTTCAGAATACGGCCTCGCGGAAAAGGTGTACGAGATAAACCTGGCTTCAACTCTACTCGCCAGAAAAGAAGCCGACAGGTTCTCCACGCCCGATGATCCCAGGTATGTTATAGGTACAATGGGCCCGACGGGAAAGCTTCCGTCTTCAGGGGACCCCTCGATGGGAGACATAACTTACGGAGAGTTGAAGGATATTTTTTTTAGACAGGCCGCGGCCATTATAGACGGGGGAGCGGACGCCATACTGGTAGAGACCGGCCAGGATCTTCTAGAGATGAAAGCCGCGGTGAACGGCGCCAGAAAAGCGGCATCCGAAAAGAATAAAGACGTTGTGTTGATGGCCCAATGTACCCTGGCCAACAACGGCCGGATGCTCCTGGGCACGGAGGTATCGGCGTTCATGGCTGTCATGGGAAATCTCGGCCTCGACGTCATAGGTCTTAACTGCAGTACCGGTCCCGCCGAGATGGAGCCGGCTATAAAATTCCTGAGTGAAAACGCGCACTGTTCTATATCATGCGTGCCCAACGCGGGGCTTCCCGTGGACGAGGACGGCAGAACGGTCTATCCTCTTTCCCCCGAAGAGATGGCCTCGATAGTATCGTCTTTTGCCTTGAAATACCGCGTCGATGTAATAGGCGGATGTTGCGGGACCACCCCCCGGCATATAACCGAGATCAAAAAGGCGCTAAGCCCGCATGAAAAACGCGGCCTCAAGCGGAAAAGTTATGCCGCAAGTTCCTATCGCGCGTTCGATATCGGCGGTATTACCAGGCCCATAAAGGTCGGAGAGCGCATGAACACCCAGGGGTCAAGAAAAATGAAAGACCTTCTGACCGCGGGGGACTACGACAGTATCGTGGAGCTCGGCAAACTTCAGGAGAAACAGGGAGCACTTGTTCTTGACCTGTGCACGGTCCTTACCGAGCGCTCTACCGAAAAGAAGGATACGGCGGAACTTACCCGCCGGGTAGCCGAAAGCGTTGAGGTCCCCTTGATGATAGATTCTACGGATGAAGACGTGATCGCCGGAGCTCTCGAAAGCTATCCCGGCACGGCGTTCATAAATTCTGCCAATCTGGAAGACGGCGGTGAGAAAGCTGGCAGGATATTCGACCTGGCATTTGAGCACGGGGCTTTAGTGGTATGTCTTGTGATAGACGAGAATGGTATGGCCAGGACGGCTGAGAAGAAACTGGAAGTGGCCGCCCGCCTTTACAGCCTGGCGGTCGATGATCGCGGCATAGAACCATCAAGGCTTATTTTTGATATGCTTACCTTTACACTTGGTACCGGAGAAAAAGAGTACGCCACCTCGGCTTTGGATACACTTGAAGCGATAAAGGCCTTCAAAAAGCAGTACCCCGGCGCATTAACGGTGCTTGGAGTGAGTAACGTCTCTTTCGGACTGAAAAGGTCTTCCCGCAAAGTCCTTAATTCGGTCTTTCTTGAGAACGCCGTAAAGGCCGGTCTGGACATGGCGATAGTGAATCCCGCCGAGTATCAGGAAGATGTCACCATATCGGATAAAGAGAAGACCCTCGCGGAAGACCTGATATTCAATGTCTCGCCCGGCGCTCTGGACGCTTTCGTGGAATATTTCACGAACGCGTCCCCCGAGAGCATGAAACCCGCCTCGTCAGGGGCCGAAAGCCGGCTTTCGATAGAGGAAAAACTTACCAGGTGCGTTCTTGAAAGGGACAAGACGAACATAGTGCCTCTAATAGACGAGGCCCGCGAGAAGTATCCGCCCGAAGTTATAATAAATGAAATACTCATGGAGACCATGAGAGATGTGGGAGATAAGCTCGACTCGGGAGAAATAGTCCTGCCTTATGTCCTGCAATCGGCAGAGGTGATGAAAAAGGCCATAGAATATCTTGAGAGTTTTCTGCCCAAGAATGCCGTATCCAAAAGAGGAAAGGTCATACTGGCCACCGTGGCCGGAGACGTCCATGATATCGGAAAGAACCTTGTAAAGATGATACTGAAGAACAACGGCTTTTCCGTGATAGATCTGGGTAAACAGGTTCCGGTAGAAACGATAATCGAGGAGGCGGAAAAGAACAAGGTCGATGCCGTGGGCTTGAGCGCCCTGTTGGTATCGACCTCGCGCCATATGAAGACCTGCGTGCAGCACATGCACGAGGCGGGACTGGATTACCCCGTTATTCTGGGAGGGGCCCCTGTTAATGAAAGGTTCACCAGGTCCATATCTTTGATGGCCGACAATAGTTTTTACAAAGGCGGTGTGTTCTACGCCAGGGACGCTTTCACGGGGCTGAAGATAATGCAGGCTCTGGTGAATAAGGCCGGAAAGGAAAAAGCATTGAAAGAATATGCTGATGCCTGCGCGAGGCCGGAAGATATCTCAGTCCGCGCGGCCTTCACACCTGACCCCACGTCAAAAAAGGACAAGGCTTTTGAGGTGAAACTTCCGGAGGTGCCGTTCAAAGGTCCTCGGACAATAACCAATATACCCGTGGACGAGGTCTTTAAGCATCTGGATAAAAGGATGCTTTTTGATCTCTCCTGGGGCTCCGGTAAAGTGAGCGGCTCGGAGAGAACAGGTCTGATCGAAAAAGAGTATGGACCCAAACTTTTGGAGCTCAAGGAAGAGTCTATAAGAAAAGGGTGGCTGGACCTCAAGGCGGTTTATGGATATTTTGACTGCCTGGTAAAGGACGGACGCCGGATGGAAATACTAGGTCCAGACGGAGAAAGAGTTGAGGTGCTGGATCTTACGCCCGCGCCTGACGGTATGAGTATTGCTGACAATTTCGCTCCCGGAGGAGATATAGTGGCGTTCCAGGCCGTGACCATCGGAGGCGGTATAACGGAAGCGGTAGAGGAGCTGGGAGGCAGGGGAGAGGCGTCAAAGGCTTTTTATCTTCACGGCATCGGTGTTAACCTGGCCGAGGCTCTTGCCGCGTATGTCCACGACAGGATAAGGGCCGAACTGGGCCTTGGCAAGGGCGAGGGCAGAAGGTACAGCCCGGGGTACCCGCTCTGGGAAGACCTTGAGGATCAGAGAAAGATATTCGCCCTGCTCGATGTAGAGAAGCGCATTGGTGTGCGCCTCACCGAGGATTGCCAGATGGTCCCTGAGCAGAGCACCACTGCCATGGTCGTTCGCAGGAACAGCTTCAACAAATAATGGAGTGGGTATGGAGTGTAAAAAACAATCTAATATGGAGTTTTGCAACTGTTCTTATGAACCTTGTTCGCGCAAGGGTCTGTGCTGTGAATGCCTGCAGTATCATTTAAAGTCAAGCCAGATGCCGGCGTGTTTTTTTCCGAATGACGTGGAGAATCGATATGACAGGAGCATAGCTAATTTTGTCAAGGTCTGGCAGGAGCGCAGACATTTATGAGGACATACACGATATTTTCACTTTGACCCGCCATGGTCCATAAACACACCGTTATTATAGTAGGAGGAGGTCACGCCGGATGCGAAGCGGCGCTTGCGTGCGCGCGCATGGGCGTAAAAACCCTCCTCATAACCATGAAAAAAGACGCTATCGGCTACACCTCATGCAATCCTTCTATAGGAGGTATAGGAAAAGGCCAGCTGGTAAAGGAAGTGGATGCCCTGGGGGGAGAGATGGCCAAAGCGGCCGACGCGAGCTGTATCCAGTATCGCATGCTCAATTCTTCCAAGGGCTACGCGGCCCGCTCGTCGAGGATGCAGATCGACAGGAAGCTCTACAACTCTTACATGATTAATGCTCTTTCGTCACAGAAAGGCCTGGACATCGCCGAGCGCGAGGTGACCGGCATCATTTCAGATGGCGGCGTTTGCCGCGGCGTCCGGACGTCCACGGGAGAAGAATATCTTTCGGGATGTGTAGTTGTGACGGCAGGGACCTTCCTGAACGGTATCATACATATAGGGTTAGACCACTTTCCCGGAGGGAGGATGGGCGAGGCGGCCTCGACGGGACTTTCAGAGAACCTTTCAGATATGGGGTTCAGGGTCGGTTCCCTTAAAACAGGCACACCTGCGCGGCTTGACGGCGGCACCATAGACTTTTCAGGCCTCGAAGAACAGCCCGGGGACGATCTTGTTCTCCCTTTTTCTTTTTCCTCAGAAAAGATAACGCTTCCCGCGAGATCTTGCTATCTTACCAGGACCAACAGCCGGACTCACGGGATAATACGTTCCGCTCTGGACCGATCACCTCTTTATTCCGGAAAGATAAGATCTACCGGAGTGCGTTATTGCCCGTCCATAGAAGATAAAGTCGTCCGTTTTCCCGAAAGGGACTCGCATTTAGTGTTTCTGGAACCCGAAGGACTTGAGAGCGGGGAATACTATCCTAACGGCGTCTCCACCAGCCTGCCGCGGGATGTGCAGGAGGAGATGTACCGGAGCATAAAAGGTCTGGAAAACGTGGAGATGACCACCCCCGCCTACGGCATAGAATATGATTATGTGGACCCCACACAGCTTTCGCATACTCTTGAGACCAGGCTCATTCCGGGGCTTTTTCTGGCAGGGCAGATAAACGGTACCACCGGTTATGAAGAAGCCGCCGCTCTGGGCCTTATGGCGGGTATAAACGCCGCGAGAAAGGTCAGGGGAGAACTTCCTGTGGTACTGGAAAGGTCTCGGGCCTATATAGGAGTTCTTATAGATGACCTTGTAACAAAGGGAACCAGCGAACCTTACAGGATGTTCACCTCGCGCGTGGAATACAGAATGCTGATACGTGAAGATAACGCCGAGGAGAGGCTTTGCGCCGCCGGAATAGAGCTTGGCCTTGCGGATAAAAGTTCAAGGGACAGAGTAGATATCAGAAAAAAAAGAGTCGAGAGGGCTAAGCGGGCGATGTCGCTTATTAAGGTATCACCGGGCGTGAGTCTTCTGGAGTTCCTTAAAAGGCCGGAAATATCCTATGACGACGCGGTCCGGACCTATGGTACATTGGAAAAGCTTTCATATTATGAAAAAGCCAATCTGGAGGTGGAGGTCAAGTATGCCGGGTATATTGAAAGGGAGCTTTCCAGGGTTAAGCGTTTCAGGGACCTTGAGAAGATACGCGTGCCGGATGGTCTGGATTATGATGCTATCCCGGGGCTTTCGTCAGAGGCGCGCCAGAAACTTTCTTCGGTAAGACCCGTGTCGCTGGCTCAGGCGTCCCGGATATCCGGTATAACGCCCGCCGCGATCTCTATTCTCATGGTCCGCCTCGAACACATCAGAAGGTCCAAGTGAAAAATGTTTTATTATTCGTTCAGCAGATATCTTAAAGAGAAGTTCGGCTCAAAGGTCAGAAGGGTCAGCGTGAACGCCGCTTTTCCCTGTCCGCACAGGGACCGGCTTACGGGCCGGGGAGGATGCGTTTATTGTAACGAGGACGGTTTCAGCGAGTTTTCCCGTACGGACCTCACGGTAAAAGAGCAGCTTTCCCGCGGCATAGCCCGCCTTTCAGCCTCCGGTATCGACAGGTATATAGCCTATTTCCAGAACGGCACGGCGACAAACGCTTCTTTGCCGGAGCTGGCGGCGGCGTATGACCAGATAAAAGCTTTTCCCGGTATAGTTGCTCTTAGCATATCAACACGGCCTGACTGTGTTGACCCCGAAAAACTAGACCTCATAGCGGGTTATCGGGACACATATGACGTCTGGATAGAATACGGCATGCAGAGCATGCACGATGAGACCCTCAGGCAGATAGGAAGAGGGCATACTTTCGCCTGCACCAGAGATGCCATAGAAAAGACAGCCGCGCGCGGCATAAAGTCCGCCGTCCATGTTATTCTGGGCCTTCCCGCCGAATCCAGAAAAGAGATTATCGCGACAGCCCGTCAAATAGCGGCCATGCCCATATGGGGGATCAAACTGCACCTTTTGCACGTTTTGAAGAACACCCCACTGGAAGACCTTTACCGGGCATCAAAGATAGGCCTTTTAAGCCCGCGAGAATATTCGTCCCTGGTCTGCGACTTTCTCGAGAACCTCAGGGATGACCAGGTCATATTGCGTCTTTCGCCTGACGCTTACCCGGGAAGTCTCGTCGCGCCCCTTTGGATAAACGATAAGAGTGGGGTCATAAGGCGCATTGACGCGGAATTCTCTCGAAGAGGCACAAGCCAGGGCGCGGCGATCCCGGGCCGATAAAAAACGTTCGGTTACCTGTTCTCCGAAGGGCGCCAGCATTTTGACAGTGCAAGGTCTTGTGATGATTTTTTCTTTTTTGTTAAGGGATGCATATGATATACTTATAATACACAGCGGCATAGAAAGGATAATTCCAAATATCAGACAGGGAGGTATAATTATGTTGGGCAGGATATTTATCGGTGTTATGATCTTGTCTTTACTTTTCGCTTTTCCCATTGAAGAGGCGATGGCCCGGTCCAGTTCTTCCGACCTTTTGAAGCAGGGTCTTCTGGGAGCCGGGTCGGGAGCGGTGGGTGGAGCGGCCTCGGGGGCCAAGGGCAGTGATGTCTGGAAAGGCGCGCTGGCGGGAGCCGGGGTTAACATTATAGGAGGAGCTTTACTTGATTCAATGAGCGGTGAAAATGTCGAAAGCGTTCAGGCAGTCGACCAGACCTCTCCCAGGGACGCTTATTCCAGCGGGTACCAGGACGGTTATCAGAACGGTTACAAGGCGGGATACACCGAGGGGTACAAGGATGGCCTTAGAGAAGGTATGACAGGAAGGTAAAAGCAGGAGAAAAATGAAAATGAGATCACTTATTATTATAACGATCTTAGTCGTGGCGGTGTTCTTTTGTCAGGCGGCCTCTTTCGCGGACAGCAATTCTTCAGATATACTCAAACAGGGTCTTCTGGGAGCCGGGTCCGGAGCGGTAGGCGGAGCGGCTTCAGGAGCCAGAGGTGGGGACATCTGGAAAGGCGCGCTGGCCGGAGCGGGTGTCAACATAGTAGGCGGGGCTCTGCTTGACTCGATCAGCGGCAAGAAAGTTGCCGAGACAAAAAAAGTGGATAATATGAGCGCGCAGAACGCTTATTCGGACGGTTACCAGTCCGGTTATGGTAACGGGTACAAAGGCGGGTATACCGAAGGGTACAGAGAAGGAATACTTGAAGCCCAACGCGGCAACTAGAGATAGCGGACTTTTCAATAAGGGGGGAACCCTGTCTTTAGGGACCGGGCTCCCCCGAATTTTTCTATGAAGGATCCCGAATGAGAAAGCTTTCCAGAACGTCTAAAAAAAACACAAGCCCCGCGAAAACCAGAAAGACAAAAGGGGTAGAAGCTTCCGCGCAGGACCCCGACGCTTTATACCGGTCTCTTCTAGAGAAGGAACAAGAGATACTTCAGACCGAAGACGCTCTTGTTGAGTCCATGAAGAGGTTCCGGGATCTTTTCGAGCAGTCACCTATAGGTGTGGGTATAAACTCGCCTTCGGGAGAATCGATGGTGGTCAACAAAGCCTATCTGTCGGTTTTAGGAGCACGGTCATTTTCGTGCATATCCGGCATGAACATGTTCAGTGATCTCGGGCTTGGCGCGGAGGACATAAAGAGAATACGCTCTAAAAAAGTAGTGCAGCATGAGACCGAGTTCGATTTTGAAGTTTTCCCCTTCAGCTCCGCGAGAGAAGGAAAAGCGCATATACTTTTCACCGTATCGCCTTTGCAGAGAGACGAGGATGTAATAGGGTACATAGTCCAGGCCCAGGACATAACCCAGATAAAAAGGGTGGAGGAATCACAGCGCCTGGCGCAGCTGGGCAGACTTTTATCCGATATGGCTCATGAAGTCAATAATCCCCTGATGATAATATCGGGAAGGGCGGAGCTTTCCCTTCTTGATAGATCGCTGAACAGTAAGCTCAAAGAGTCTCTTAAAATAATACTTGACCAGTGTTTCCAGGCAAAAGACATAATCCAGAGGCTTTTAAAATACTCAAGGCTGGGCAAGGTAAAACAGGAGCCGGTAGACATCAAAGAGATACTGGAGCTTATTTCCAGTATTCTCGAGCATCATTTCAGCCTGGCGCAAATAGATCTGGCCATAAGCGTGCCAAAGAACATCCCGGACATCATGGGCAACGAGAAACAGTTACAGGAAGTTTTCATGAACATAATGAGAAATTCCGCCGACGCGATGCCGAAAGGCGGGACTATAAAGGTGAAAGTGTCACATGGCGGCGGATCTGTGAAAATAGCCATAAGAGATACAGGAGAAGGTATGTCGAAGAACGTTATGGACAGCATATTCGAACCGTTCTTCACGACAAAACAAAAAGGGACCGGTCTCGGGCTCGCGGTGAGCCATACGATAATACAGGAACACGGAGGAAAGCTGTTATATGAGAGCGAGGAAGGTAAAGGGACGACAGCGATCATAATGCTTCCGGTGCAGGCATGAAAAATAAAAATTCCGAGAGATCAAAAGTTCTTGTAATAGACGATGAAGTCCAGATAGCCGATATGGTAGAAGATTTTTTATCGGCGCATGGCATAGCGACCAAAAAAGCCTATTGCGGCCGCAAAGGTCTTAATATGGTCAAAAGGAACAAGGACATAGGACTGATAATACTGGACGAGAAAATGCCCGGGATGGGTGGAGCTACTTTTATTAAAGAAGTAAGGAACTTTAACGCGGATATTTCGGTGGTTCTGCTGACAGGGTCGATAAACCTTTCCCAGATGGACAGTCTTGACAAGGGGCAGTATAAAAAGGTCCTTGTTAAACCTGTTCGTCTTTCCGATGTTCTTAAACTGGTCAAAAAGATCCTGGGACCCACTGCCAGGAAAAAACTTAAGAAAACAGCAAAGAGAAGTAAAAAATGATAAAAGCAGAGATATATTCGCTGGCATACGGAGGAGCGGGTGTCGCCAGGATCGACGGGAAAGTGTGCTTTGTCGAGGGGGCTTTACCGGCAGAAGAGGTAGAGCTGAAGATTATAAAGAACACCGCGAAGTATTCGCAGGCGCGGGTAAAGCGGATAATAAAGCCTTCGCCGGACAGGGTAGAACCATTGTGCCCCTATTACGGCAAATGCGGCGGATGCCAGCTCCAACACTTATCATATGACAAAGAGATACATTACAAGCACGAACAGGTGGCCGAGCTTTTCGGCAGGATAGCCCGTATCGATGTAAAAGATTTAATGGATCCGATGGAGCGGTCGCCATCGGAATACGGTTACAGGACAAGCGTAACACTTCATCGCGGCGGAAAGGAATACGGGTATTACGCCGCTTCCAGTCACACGGTCGTTCCCATAGACAGATGTCCGGTAGCCGTTCCCGAGATAAACAGCTCTCTTAAGGAGATCACGGCGGAAGCGGGCAAAGACCAGATAACCATAAAGGCGGACCATAATGGCAGGGTATGGTCTTCCTGCCGTATGGGCGAAAGGTTCTACATGGACCGGTACAGGGAAATGGACATATACTTTTCTACCAGGTCCTTTTCGCAATGCAACAGGCATATATCCGGGAAAATAGCCGAAACTCTGGAGCAGTGGATGGCCCCCCGGTCGGAAGACGCAGCTCTTTTTGATATATATTGCGGCTCCGGGTTCTTCAGTTTTCTTATAAAGGGCGATCTCTCTCTAAGGGTGGGTATCGATGAGAGCAGAGTTTCCATAGATTGCGCCAAGAACACCGCCAGGCATAACGGCATAAATAATGTGAAGTTTTACAGGGGCACCGCCGAAAAGGATCTTTTTGATATTTTTGAAAGACATAAGAAAAAGAGCAACATATGTCTTCTGGACCCGCCGCGTAAAGGCGTCGCTAAGGATCTTCTCGAAAAGATAAGAGACCACGAGGACATCGGCTCCGTATTCTATATATCCTGTGACCCCGCCCGCCTGGCGAGAGATTCGGCCATAATGACACAGGGCGGCAAATGGGGCGTAAAAAGGATAAAGGCTTTCGATATGTTCCCGAGGACATCTCACATAGAGGCCCTTGCCGAGTTTACCCGTGAAGTGTGATCGACTAAGTAAATATTGCTGGTAGTTTTCATTGTTTTTTTACACCCTGTATGAGAAAGAAAATAAAACGGGGATATCTTACACCCTATGCTTATAACAGGGATGTTCGCCTAAGAGGTTAGTAAAGAGAAAAATGCGGCTGATATCATGGAACGTTAACGGAATAAGGGCGATAGCGGGCAAGGGGTTCAAGGAGTGGATGATCAAAACCTCGCCCGATGTACTTTGCCTGCAGGAGACAAAAGCCTCGCCGGGACAGCTGGACGAGTCGCTGGTATCTCCGCGCGGGTATTTTTCCTATTGGAACGGTCCTGCTAGAAAGGGATATGCCGGCGTTTGCGTTTATGCCAGGGAAAAACCCGTCTCCGTGGAAAAGGATTTCCCGCCGGATGATCTTGATACCGAAGGAAGGACCCTGATAGCGCGTTTCAAGGACTTTGTTCTGATCAATGTATATTTCCCCAACGGAGGCCAGGGGCCGGAGAGGCTCAAGTATAAACTCGATTTTTATGACAGGTTCCTTGAATATGTTGACGGGTTGAAGACGAGGAACATCGTTATATGCGGCGATGTCAATACAGCCCACAAGGAGATCGACCTGGCCCGGCCCAAACAGAATGAGATTTTCACAGGGTTTCTTCCGGTAGAGAGAGAGTGGATAGACAAACTGGTGGAGCACGGTTATGTGGACACCTTCAGGCATTTCAATAATGAGCCCGGCCAGTACAGCTGGTGGGACTACAAGACGCGTTCCAGGGAAAGGAACGTCGGCTGGCGCATAGATTATTTCTTTGTGACAAAAGAACTTTTACCGCGTCTCAAAAACGCGTTCATTATGTCCGATGTAATGGGAAGCGACCATTGCCCGGTCGGAATAGAACTGGACGACTAAGCAGACGCTGTTTCTAAGTATCTGTAAACACACGACATCTGGCATAAACATGGGTACAAGCACATCTCGGTTATCTTAGGTCAAGAATATTGTTCATCTACCCGTATTTATGCCAGAAGTTATTTTCTTGTATATAGTTATATAAAGCGTCTGCGGTGCTTTCCTGCGGTGCTTTCGCGGGGAGATCTTAACCCGGATGAAGTGGCGGTGGACATTTGTTTAAGCTTTTTTGCCGATTATGACCATAGAACTTCCAAGACCGCTTGTAGCGGATAATAAAGGCAGGATATATGATCTCCCTCATCTCAGAGCCGCGGGGATGAAAGCGGGAGTGCCTTTTCTTCTTAAGCCTTCGGACCTTATAGAGCTACATCCCGACAGCGAGCTTTTTATGCTTCCCTCAAGGAGCCCCGTGGTATACGATCCCTCTCAAGGATCTTTTGTGGAAGTGCGCGATGTCCCTATACCCGGTCAAAAAGGCCATTGTAACGCGGTGGCGGCATTTCTGGCTCCCGGGTATACCGCCACTTTCAGCGCTTCATATCTGGAAAGAGGAAAACCCGGGGTATTGCCTCTTTTTAGTTACGCCTCCGCGGTCTTTTATAAGGGCAGGATATTCGCCACCGGCACACGCGTCGATCTTGAAAAAAGGCAGGAGCTCGCGGGCATGGATACCTCAGGGGTTCAGAAAGGCGTAAGGGAGTTGAGAAAAATATTTCCCGACAATAGACTTGTGCGGCATCTTGAAAGATGCGCTTTATCTTATTGCTGCCCCGCGGCCAGGAATTTTTTTCTTAAAAGGTACGAAGCTCCGCTTCCAACGTCACCTTACTGCAATGCCGACTGCATAGGATGCATATCTTACCAGCCCGGCAGGAAGTGCCCGGTGACACAGCCGAGGATAATCTTTACGCCAACTCCCCGGGAGATAGCGGAAGTGGCTGTCTTTCACATAAAGAACGTATCCGATCCTGTGGTTAGTTTCGGCCAAGGCTGTGAAGGAGAGCCTCTTATGGTGGGCGGGGTCATAAAAGACGCGGTCAGGATCATCAGAAGAACTACCCGTAAGGGAATGATAAACATAAATACCAACGCCAGCATGCCCGGGGTGATAGGGAGTTTGTTCGACGAAGGGCTGGATTCCATACGTGTAAGCATGAACAGCGCGCGCGAAAAATATTACACCCGATATTACCGCCCGAAAGGATACCGATTCAAGGACGTTGTTTCTTCTATAAAGGCTGCCGTGAAACGGGGAGGTTTTGTTTCCCTGAACTATCTGGTAATGCCGGGGTTCACTGACGCGGTGAACGAATTCAGCAGCCTCCGGCGTCTTCTTGATAGCACAGGCATCGGTATGATACAATGGCGCAATCTCAATTATGATCCCGCGTCTTATTTCAGGCAGATGGGCATTGAGGTCAAACCGAAGGATATGGTTTCATTACCCGGGGTTATGAGCATAATAAGGAAAGAATACCCTGATGTCATGCATGGATATTTCAACCCTTCTCGGGGACGCATCCGCAGGTTCAAAAAAAGAGGCCGTAAGAATGCGTAGAGGAATATACAGACTTCGAGATATGCTGCTTGTGGTTATGCTGATCTCGGCAGGCGCGGGATACGCGATAGAGGCGCCTGATGTAGATATAGAAATTAATGCCGCCTCCGCTGTCGTTATGGATGCTGCCACAGGTAAAATACTTTTCTCTAAGAACCCGCATGACAGGTATCCCCCGGCATCTACAGTTAAGATAATGACGGCCATTCTGGCGATAGAGAACCTTCCTTTGGATTCCGAAGTAACCCCCTCCAGGGAGGCTCTCTCGGTCCAGCCCACTATAGTAGGTCTTAAACCGGGAGTAACTTACGTTCTGAAAGACCTGGTATCAGCTATTCTCATAAGGTCCGGTAATGACGCGGCCAGGGCCATAGCCGAAAGAGTCGCCGGCGACCAGCAAAGCTTTTCTGAGATGATGAACGAGAAAGCGCTAAAGATAGGAATGGAGAACACATATTTCCGGACCGCCTCGGGACTGCCTACAGGCAGGCAGGACGCGCAGTACACCACCGCGTTAGATCTGGCCGTAATGATGAGATACGCCAGGCGGCACAGCATCATACTTGAGGAGATGTCCCGAAAAGGCGGGACCATAGAAGGCAGTGACGGAGTTGAAATATCCTTCAGAAGCAATAACAAAGCTCTTCTCAGGGGTGAAGACGCGCCCTGGGGCAAAACGGGTTATACCCGCCAGGCACGACGGACCTTCGCCGGGATAGACCCATCTGCCGAACCCAGAATAGTGTTCGGCCTCTTAAGGTCCAGCGATCTCTGGAAAGATATCGAAACTTTAAAGGATAAAGGGCTTGAACTGCATGAGATCTTACAGATATCGCTAGCGAAAGAAAGGGCCGAAAGAATGAAAAGATGGCGTTTCCGCGGCCTGAATCACATAGTAGAATGGGTTAGATCCCAGCGTTCTTCCGGGAGAAGAGCCTCGGAAATCTTGTTAAATAACAAAAAGTGAGAAAAATCGACTGGCTTTCAAGAAATGACATGGTAAACTTTTATTTAGAGATAGATATACCGGTTTTCATGTAAATGCGCGCATTGAGTAGATGAGCGCGAAAGGCCCCGGGCAAAAAGATGTTCTTAAGCCCGGGGTTTTTTTAAACTCCTTTCTTTCTCTTATCACGTGTTACGGGTTTCCCCCATCTAAAGGCTTAGTAACATTTCACTTGACGGGCGGGTCTGTTACTACTATAAATATAGGCTATGAAGGGCAAACTTTCTGTAGCTTTTTTATGGCATATGCACCAGCCGCTGTACAAGGACCTTGTCACGGGAAAATATCATCTTCCCTGGGTAAGACTGCACTCCACCTACTCATATCTGGACATGGCTTCGGTGCTCAAGGATTTTACGGATATAAAATGTACCTTTAACATAACTCCTTCCCTTTTGTGGCAACTGAGGGATATATCCGCAAACGGAGATATAGATGATATATATTTGCATCTTTCCTATATTGACGCCCGGGACCTTACTGACGATGACAGATGTTTTTTGCTGAAAAATTTCTTCTCATGCGATCCGCACACCGCAATATATCCGGTAAAAAGATACGCGGCCCTTTTTGAAAAAAGAGGAAGCGACCTTGACAGGGATTCTCTCCTGGAACGTTCAAGTGAGTTCAGCGTCCAGGAATACAGGGACCTGCAGGTGCTTTTTAACCTGGCATGGTGCGGGTTTACGCTGCGCCGGGAAGACAGGCTCGTAAAGGATCTGGTCGCGAAAGGGTCGGATTATACGGAAGAGGAAAAGAAAAACCTTTTAAATAAGCAAAAAGAGGTG
>CAYVIW010000005.1:0-3674 GCA_964451815.1 uncultured Planctomycetia bacterium
CGGGATAAGATAAGCACGGTATGGGTAGGCAAGAACGTTTCTACCGATATCGAAGTCGACATCAAAATAGACGGAAAAACCGATACCCGTAAAGCGGTAAGGGACATAATGTCCTGGCTGAGGGATAAGGATATATTGAGCGGCGGGAAGAAGACCACCCGGGTAAAGAGCGGAAGAAAAAGGAGAAAATAAAATGTCAAAGAAAAAAGCGCTTATAACCGGGATCACCGGGCAGGACGGAAGCTATCTGGCCGAACACCTTCTTGACCAGGGCTATGAGGTTCACGGGATAGTGAGAAGAGTGGCTCTTGAGGACCAGAAGCACAGGATGTGGAGGATCAAAGACATACTCGAGCGCGTTACGCTGCATTCCGGGTCTTTAGAAAGTTATCCGAGCCTTTTCAAGATAGTGGCCGAAATAAAACCGGACGAGTGTTATCACCTCGCCGCGCAGAGCTTTGTGACGTATTCTTTCGAGGACGAGTTTTCTACTCTTAATACAAACGTCAACGGTACCCATTATGTGCTTTCATCTATCCAGAGCATAGTGCCGGAGTGCAGGTTCTATTTTGCCGCTTCCAGCGAGATGTTCGGAAGAGCCCAGGAAGTTCCCCAGAAAGAGACCACCAGGTTTCACCCGAGGTCAGCATATGGTATCTCCAAAGTGGCCGGGTTTGACCTCACAAGGAACTACCGGGAAGCCTACGGCATGTTCGCCGTCAGCGGTATACTCTTTAACCACGAATCTCCCCGCAGGGGATTCGAGTTTGTTACAAGGAAAATAACGTCCGCTGCCGCCCAGATAAAGCTGGGCCTATTGGACAAGCTTTACCTCGGCAACCTCGAGGCCAAAAGGGACTGGGGGCATGCCAGGGAGTATGTAAAAGCCATGCACGCGATGCTTAAACAGGAAAAAGCGGACGATTACGTGATAGGCACCGGCGAAACGCATTCGGTAAGAGAGTTCGTTTCTCTCGCTTTCGGTCTTCTGGACCTTGACTACGAGAAATACGTGGAGATAGACCAGAAGTTCTACAGGCCCGCGGAGGTCGACCTCCTTATAGCCGACCCGGCAAAAGCAAAAAAAGAACTGGGCTGGGACTACAAAATAACGTTCGAGGACCTGGTAGGCGAGATGGTAAGAACAGATTACGATCTTCTGAGGGAGAAGAACTGAGAGAGTTAAGGATCTAAGTCCGGGGTAAATATGAAAATACTGAAAACAGTCATAAAGATCGAGGAATTAAGACATATCGCCCAAAATACATTTGGCGATATGGTCAAGGCCGTAGTTGATGTCAGGCTTGAATTAGTCGCGATAGACGCGGAGTTACATTCTGATCTCGAAGCTTTACTCTTGGAGAACGGGTCAAAACAGAACGATCTGTGGGGAATAAATTTTTATCCGGACATCAATGGAGACGACTTTATAGAGTTTGACTCTATGATAAATCTTCGACCTTCTCAGGGCAATATGACGAGGGGTGTTGGATCGGAGGAGATATGTAGTAAAATAAGGGCTATAGTCGGCAAATGGGTGACAAAATGAGTGCTTCTCACAGGGAACTTGACAGCGGACGATGGGATAAGATGTCCTTTTGTGAACAAATGGCGAATATAGGAAGTGAAGTAAGCCGTGCGGTCAGATGGCGGGAAAAAGAGAGAGAAGATCTATCTCTTAATGCAGCCTATAGGGCCTTGGAGCTTCTGGACATGACCACCAGGAGAATGAAAGAGTACGCCAGGTTAAAAGAACTGTCGCGGGTGAGGGAGATCCTGGTCGATTTTTTTTGCTACAGGAACGAATATGGTTCTTCAGGGATATCCCTGACCAGGTATTTCGACCATTTTAATTATCTGGCGAGAAAATAGCAAAGGGAGAGGGCGAAGAGCTAAGGGCAAAGGGTTGTTGTAATGGCACAAAAGTTTTCCTTAACTATTCAAGACGCAGTTTATTTGAAACCGTTAATATGCTTTTATTTTTGCAAAACAGGGGAGTTATGATCGGGGAGGGTATAGATGGTCTGCTGGGGGATTTAGATGTTCTAAGCAGGCAAATAACAGCTTTCAAGCGCACGTTGAAATAACCCTTAGCCCTTACCCCTTGCCACTTAGCTAATAAGGAGGAATAATTCGATGGAAATACCGCTTTTAGATCTTAAGGGACAGTACGATTCGATAAAGACCGAGATAGACCAGGCTATAAAAAGTGTGGTGGACAGCCAGTATTTCATACTTTCACCTGAAGTATCTGCTTTAGAGAAGGAAGTAGCCGAATATACGGGGGTTTCATCGGGAGTGGGTGTGGCATCCGGGACCGACGCTATCATTCTGGCCCTCAGGGCCGCCGGTATCGGCCCCGGCGACAGTGTCATAACAACACCCTTTACCTTTTTTGCCACGGCGGAATCGATATCCATCCTCGGCGCTACCCCGATCTTTGTGGACATAGACCCCGAAACATACAACATCGACCCCGAAAAGATCGAAGAAGTCTTACGCAATACGCAAGACGCACGACGCACGACGATCAAAGCCATTATCCCCGTCCACATCTACGGCCAGTGCGCGGATATGGACCCGATCATGGAGACAGCAAAAAAATATCAACTTAAGGTCATAGAAGACTGCGCCCAGGCGATAGGAGCGGTTTATAAGGGCAAAAAGGCCGGAAGTTTCGGTGACGCGGGCGCTTTCAGCTTTTTCCCCTCAAAGAACCTCGGGGCTTTCGGTGATGGCGGCATGGTGGTCTCTAACGACAACGCTCTTGTGGATACCGTTAAAAGACTCCGTGTTCACGGCAGCAGCAAACAGTACGTACATAGTGATATAGCCTACAACTCTCGTCTGGACAGCCTCCAGGCCGCTATATTACGCATAAAACTGAAGAAGCTCGACTTGTGGATAGAAAAACGCAGAAAAATAGCCCAAAAGTACAATGAGGCGTTTTCCGGAACGGACATAGTTACACCTAAAACGGCAGAAGGTAACGTACACACTTACCACCAGTACACGATCGCGGTCCCTGACAGAGACGGTATGCTTAGCCATTTGCAGGAAAAAGGGATAGCAGCAAGGGTATATTACCCTGTGCCCATGCACCTTCAGCCATGTTACAAGGATCTTGGCTACAAAGAGGGCAGCTTTCCGATATCCGAAAAAGCATGCCAGAGCGTCCTGTCTCTCCCGGTATATCCGGAACTGACAGATGAGATGATAGAGTATGTAATAGAAGCGGTAAAAGAGTTCTAGGATCCACCGAGCAAAAAATCTTTGACAAAGAGAAAATATAGGTTATATTCTATATCAAGTATAGTTTATAATCTATGCCTAATGCCAATATGGATAAAATCATCTATACTGATACAGGGAAAGCTGACATGAGCGGGAACTATCTTACATATTCAAAATATTTTTGGGAATTGAACGAAAAAGCGCTTAAAGAAACAGCGGACATTTTAAAGGATCCCGAACATGGTAAATTTAAGGTTCGGGTGGTTAGGATACTTTCCCGGTGCCAGAAGCCTGAGGAGGTCTTTTCCATAATTTCAAAAGAGGATTTTATGGGATCCTGGCCGAAGCTCAGAAGGTACTGGTCAAAAATAGAAAAAACTTCAGATTTCAGGGACTGGTGGCAGACAATATACGAGGAGATCTTAAAAAGACAAGGCAAG
>CAYVIW010000006.1:0-6326 GCA_964451815.1 uncultured Planctomycetia bacterium
GCCGGTCTTCCTCGTGTGCTGGGCGACAGGCTTCTAGTCGGAAGGTAACCGTATCCAAAAATGAAGAGGGGTATTATGATAGGATCAAAAAAGATCAAAATGATGGTCGCGCTTGTGCTGTGCGTGACGGCGCTTTCAGGCTGCGCCGACCTTAAGAACAAATTCATCAGAAAGAAGGAGGAACCGCAACTTGCCAGATATGTGCCGGTGAGAGAGTATGACGTGCGGCCTTCTATGGAGCTTTACACGAAAAGATACATATACTGGAAGAACTGGCACAGAGAGGTAATGGATTTTCTGGATGATCCCCGCGCGACAAATCAGAAAAAGATAACAGTGGCTCTCGAGCAGGAGATATCGAACCTGTTGTCTATGAGGAACATGCTTGTGGACGAAAAGTCCGACGAACTGCAGGGGCTGATAGATAAGGTCGCCGAGGTCGATAACACCGTAAAGACGGAAACCGTGACAAGCGGTAACCGGGCCCGAATAACCCGAGAGATGAGGCTGCTGGGCGTACAGATAAAAGACGGTTTTTCATATCGGAAAATGGCCGGGGAGATACGAGATGAATTCCGCACGGACTGAAAGACCTGAGGTAAGGAGGTTTATTGTAGGGCCGCTGGGCACCAATTGCTATCTTGTGTTCGAGAGACCTTCAATGAAAGGCGTTCTTATAGATCCGGGCGAGGCCGACAGCGCCGTTAAAGAAGCTATATCGTCTGAGGGTGTTACTGTCGACTGGGTCATAAACACTCACGGGCACGCTGATCATATAAAAGGTAACGCCTATTTCTCGTATCCCGTCGCCATACACTCACTGGACGAAGGTTGTCTTTCCGATCCCGCGAGAAATCTTTCTTTCCAGACCTGGCCGGTTGAGGAGGTAAAGGCCGGTCGCCTGCTTTCAGACGGTGATATAATAAGTGCCGGAGGCTTGTCGTTCGAGGTGCTGCACACCCCCGGCCATACGCCGGGCGGCATCTGTCTGAAATGCGGAGAGATGCTTTTTTCGGGCGACACCCTTTTTTTTGAAGGTGTGGGACGCACGGACCTTCCGGGCGGGGACTATAACGCTCTTGTCAAAAGCATAGAGGAAAAACTTTTCTCTCTCCCCGACCTTACGCAGGTCTTTCCCGGGCATGGCGTCCGTACGACCATAGGACATGAAAAACAATGTAATCCATTTATGGGGCATAAAGATAGTACAAAAGGGTTGTTGTGATATTCCCGCCAGTCTACAGAAAGAGCTTTTAAGGTGAAAGAACATCTGGATAATTTTATATACTTTCTTGAGGCCGAGAGAGGTGTGAGCCGGAATACAGTACAGGCTTATACCAGAGACCTGAAGAAGTTCGGTGATTTTCTGTCAAAGAACAAAAGGACCCTTTCTTCGGCGGAGCGGGAAGATATACTGGCTTTTCTGATGTACCTTAAGGACCGGGGCCTTAATTCCTCCAGTATCGCCAGGAATCTGGCGGCTCTTAAGACCTTCTGGAAGTTCCTGGTCGCGGAGCAGGTCGTAAAGGAGAACATAGCCGCCATAGTGGAAACACCCAGGACCTGGAAAAAGATACCGGACGTGCTGAATAAAAGTGAGGTGGAGAGGCTCCTGGAAACTCCTTCAGGCCGGGGATGGATGGGGGTAAGGGACAAAGCCATACTGGAGCTTATGTACGCCTCAGGGTTACGGGTCTCAGAGGTTACTGAACTTAAAAAGATGAACATAAATATCGAGGCCGGATTCGTTAAATGTATGGGTAAGGGAGGAAAAGAACGTATAGTCCCTCTGGGAAGCGCCGCCGGAAGAGCAATAGACCGTTACCTTGACACTGTCAGAGCAAAGCTTTCCTCCCGCACCGGGGATGACCATCTTTTTCTTTCCAAACTGGGCAGAAAAATTTCCAGACAGAGCCTGTGGAAGATGATCGTCAAATACGCTCGCGCGGCGGGGATAAAGAAACATATAACGCCCCATACGCTGAGACATTCTTTTGCCACCCATCTTCTGGAGGGGGGAGCGGAATTAAGAGGAGTGCAGGAAATGCTGGGACACGCTGATATTTCCACCACACAGATATATACGCATGTTAATCAGGAAAAGCTCAAGAAAGTGCATCACAAGTTCCATCCCCGGGGGTGAAGACAGCCGGTTTTTACAAGCGGAGCGGCAAAAACAGAAAATGGACCTGATAGTTACTCACAAGAACGCGGATTTTGACGCCCTGAGCTCGCTGGTGGCCGCGGGAAAACTCTATCCCGGCTCGAGACTTCTTTTGCCGGGGTCCCAGGAGAAAGCCGTCAGGAATTTTTTGTCCCTTATAAAGGACAAGATAAAGATCGAGACCGAGAAGACCTGCCGCATGGATGACGTCAAGCGTCTTGTTATAGTTGACAACCGCCGCAGCTCCCGCATAGGAGAGCCTGCCGGTCTTCTGGGCAAAAAGGGGCTTTCGGTACACATATATGACCACCATCCCCGGAGCAAGACCGACATAAAGGCCGACAAAGATATTTTCATGGAAGTGGGCGCCACGGTATCCATACTTCTGGACATAATGATAAAAGAAGGTAAATTCGATCTCACTCCGCTTGAGGCAACGCTGATGCTGCTCGGTATATACGAAGAAACAGGGTCACTTTCATATTCAACCACAACAAAGCTTGATGTGGATATGGTGAGCCGTCTTCTGGATAAAGGAGCCAACCTCGGGGCCGTGTCTTCTTACCTGAACCGGGAACTTTCCCCGGATGAGCTCGCGGCGCTTATAGAACTTCTCGGGTCCATAGAGGTCTTTACGGTCAACGGCATTGAAATAGCTTTCGCCAGAGTGGATAGCGCCCGAATGAATGGGGAAATGGGAACGGTCGTGCATAAACTCCAGGATGTAGAAAATTATCCGGTCCTTTTCGCCATGTTCATATCGGGAAAGAAAACAAAAGTCCTGGCCAGAAGCAGGGTGGACGCGGTAGATGTCAACAGGATAATGGGACATTTCAAAGGCGGAGGTCATTACAGCGCCGCCTATGCCAGGGTCGATGGAATGAGCGCGGAAGAGACGAGGGATCAGATCCTCGACATGATAGGCACTATGACACAGCCTGATGTCTACGCCCGGGACATAATGAGTTTTCCGGTGCGAACTGTTTCTCAGGATGAAAAAGTCTCCGCGGTCCTGGACAAACTCAAAAGTTTCGCTTTCAAGGGCGCGCCTGTTGTGAATGAAGGGGGTGAGGTTACCGGTATGATAACGCTGGGCGACCTCAACAAGGCTGTCAAACGGGGAATGGGGCACTCCCGGATCAAGGGTTACATGGCCGTGGATCTCTTAACGGCGGACCCGGCAGCGCCGCTTTTCAAGCTCAAAGAGATAATCCTCGAAAAAGACAAAGGGCGGATACCTATTATAGAGAACAACAAACTGGTGGGGATAGTTACAAGGACCGATGTTCTCAAAGAAGTGCATAGTTCGTTCTTTCCCGGAGTCTCCGGAAAGATGCCTACATCGCCCGATCTTGCCGCTATGATCAGGGAAGAACTGCCCCCTAAACTATCACGCCGCATAAGAGAGATAGGCGCGCTGGGGGAAGGAACGGGGATGAGCGTTTTTCTGGTCGGAGGTCTTGTCCGGGATATGTTTATGCGGAGGAAGAATTACGACCTTGATATTGTGGTGGAGGGAGACGCTATAAAGTTCGGGAAAACTTTGGCGGAAAGGGTCGGCGCTTCCCTGGTCGCGCATAAAAAGTTCGGGACATGCACGCTGGTAGAACCCTGGCCGAAATGGCTGGGCCCGCCGCTTGAGGACGACAACAAGTTCAAGACAGACATAGCTACGGCGAGAAAAGAGGTATACGAAAAGCCAGCGTCTCTTCCGACCGTAAAGTTCAGCTCTCTGAGAGACGATCTTTACCGAAGGGATTTCACTGTTAACGCCATGGCGGTGGGGATAAGCGGAGATAATTACGGGCTTTTTATAGATTTTTTCGGGGGGATGAAAGATCTGGAAAAAGGGATCATAAGGGCTCTGCATGATAGAAGTTTCATCGATGACCCTACGCGGATCTTCAGGGCAGTAAGGTTCGAGCAGCGTTTCGGTTTCAAAATAGAGAACCATACGGAATACCTTATAACTCACGCGGTCAAACAGGAGATGTTCAGACATACCGAGAACCAGAGGATAAGGGAGGAGCTCGTGCTTATTCTCAAGGAGAGGGATCCCGAAAAGGCCGTATTGCGGATGAAAGAGCTGCATGAACTCAGGTTCATACATCCCTCTATGAAGCTTAAAGGGGATGTCAGTAAGAAGTTCAAGAAGATCAGGCGCCAAACCGAGTGGTATTATTCCCGCGCCAGAGGAAAAAGAAAGCTCGACGTGTGGGTGATGTATCTTATGGTAATGCTCGAGGCATTGGATCCCAAAGAAGTCGAGGAAGTCCTTGGAAAATTCGTTTTCACCCGGAGCGTCAGTCTCAGGCTCAGAGGCTACCGCGAGCGAACGGGCGATGTTATCCGCAAGCTTTCTTCTCCGGACAGGATAAAACCCTCAAGGGTATTTGATCTGCTGGAAACACTTTCCCATGAGGCTATTCTTTACGCGCTGAGCAGGACGCCTTCTCCCCGGGCGCGAAGAAGGATACACAAGTTCCTGGCGGAGTATAACGGGATAAAACTCAAGATAAAAGGAGAAGACCTTATCAGGGAAGGTGTGAGCCCCGGGCCCCGCTATAAAAAGATATTGCGTCTTGTTTTGAAGAAAAAACTTGATGGCAGGCTGCCGACAAAGAAAGATGAGATGAAGTTCCTTAGAGAACTTTTGAGAAAAAGAGCTTAACGGAACAGACAAGAGGAGTCTCGAGTGGACAGGATGAAGAGGATATCAGAGATGCTGAAAAGGGAGATATCCTTTATAATACAGTCTGAAATAGACGACCCCAGGATCCGTGAGGTTACGGTGACAGAAGTGGATGTTTCGCGTGATCTCCGTAACGCCACGGTGTTCTGTCTTTTTTCTCCGGACGAGAGCGATAAGGACGCGATATTTAAGGGGCTTAAGAGCGCCGGGGGTTTCATCAGGGGAGAGTTGGCCAGGAGAGTTGAGATCAAGTTCGTCCCCCGCATATCTTTCGCGGAGGACCGCCAGGATAAGGACAGGTCACTGGATGACATTTTTGAGAAAATAGAAGCCGAACAGGCCGAGTATCAAAGAGTACAAATGGAAGGACAAGTTATGGAAAAAGATATGATCAGGAAGATAGTGGAAGTTTTAAGAGAGCGTGACGATTTTCTGATAACCGCGCATGTCAACCCTGAAGGGGACTCGGTGGGCAGTCAGATAGCTCTCTGGGTAATGCTGGAAAAGATGGGCAAGAACGCCGTTATGGTACAGCAGGACCCGGTGCCCTCGAACCTCAGGTTCCTTAAAGGGTCAGGGTCTATGATGCGTCAGGTCCCTGAAGATATTGTTCCCAGGACCGTTGTGATGCTTGACTGCCCCATAAAAGAGAGGACGGGCAAGGTCGCCAGGGCCCTGAGCGGAGAGGAATTCATTATCAATATAGACCATCATGTAAGCAATGAATATTTCGGCGACATAAACTGGGTGGAGCCCGGGATGAGTTCCGTTGGAGAAATGGTTTTCCACCTGGCTGTCGAGGCCGGTGTGGAGATAGACACTGACCTCGCGAACCCTATTTATACCGCCATATTGACCGATACCGGAATGTTCAATTACAGCAACACCTCGCGCGCGACACATGAGATAGCCGGCAAATTGATATCCTTTGGAGCGGATCCGCAGAAGATACATGGAAATGTGTACGAGAGCAAGACCTTCAAGGAGGTGCGGCTTCTAGGGCGGGTTCTCACCACGATGGAGATCGACGCCGGAGGAGAGATATCGCATATGGTCCTTACGCGGGACATGTACCGCGAAGAAGGGATAGATTCCGCGGCCACGGATGAGTTTATAAATTTCCCCCGGTCCATAGAAGGGGTAGAGGTAGCGATCTTTTTCAAAGAGGACGCGAGTTTTGAAAAACGCGTGAATATAAGTTTCAGGTCCAAGGGCAAATATGACGTCAACACTCTGGCTTCGCGTTTCGGGGGAGGAGGGCATCCCAAGGCATCCGGCTGCGTGATCGACTGCTCGCTGGAAGAGGCCAGGGAAAAAGTGCTTGCCGAAGCCCGCAGACTCATGGAGGGAGAATAGTTATTATTTCTTTCCTTAAGTCAGAGCAAAAAGTGTTCCGCGGATTTTTTCGGGGCACCGTGAAGCGAGCAAGCATGGTCCCGACGGCCAAACATTTTTTCATGGATAAGGAGG
>CAYVIW010000007.1:0-7124 GCA_964451815.1 uncultured Planctomycetia bacterium
TCGCTATGTTCCAGGCGGGCGGACTTGGGATCATGACATTTTCAACCCTTTTCGCCGTGCTTCTCGGGCGCAAAATAGGTCTTCATGAGACCGATGCGATAAAAAGCACACTTGACAGGAACACTGTACTGGGCCTTAACAGGCTTATAATGTACATACTGGTCATGACCTTAACGGTCGAGGCCATAGGAGCGGGATTGCTTTTTTTCAGGTGGAGAGTCCTGACCGATTGGAGCGTTCTTGAGACAGCTCAGAACGCCGTGTTCCATTCGGTTTCCGCGTTCTGTAACGCCGGGTTCTCGCTTTTCAGGGATTCGTTGATGGCGTTCTCTTCAGACCCGGTCATAAATCTGACCATGATGGGCCTGATCTTTTTAGGAGGCATCGGGTTTATCGTTACATTCAATCTAGTTGGCCTCGTGCTAAGGCCGGACTCCAGGAGACGCCTCAGTCTGCAGTTCAAGGTAGTTTTTACGGTTTCGGGTATTCTCATACTGGCGGGTGCGGCACTCATATTCATCTTTGAGGCTGATAATATTTTGAAGGGCCTCGCCCCGGGAGAAAGGATATTGGTATCTTTGTTCCAGTCGGTAACGGCCAGGACGGCCGGGTTTAATACTTTGCCGATAGGTTCCATGGCGGTGCCGTCTCTTATAGTGCTGCTTCTGCTCATGTTCGTGGGCGCTTCCCCGGGGTCTACGGGAGGAGGCATAAAGACTACCACGGCCGCTGTGCTCGCGGCGGTGGTTGCGGGGGGATTAAAAAATAAGAAACGTCCGCATTTATTCGGCCGTTCAGTATCAAGGCGCGTAATAAGGGAAGCTTTGTCGATATTTTTTCTGGCTATTTCGTGGGTGTTTCTGGCCACGCTGGTGCTTGCGTATCTGGAAAGGAACAACCATGAAATGTCAGGCAGCCTTATGAGCGCGCTTTTCGAGGTGACCTCGGCTTTCGGGACAGTGGGGCTTTCAACCGGGGTAACTCCCGGATTGAGCGACGGGGGCAAACTTTGCATAACCGCCACGATGTTCGCCGGCAGGTTGGGGCCGCTGACACTTGCCCTGGCTGTGGCCTTGAGAGAAAGAAAGGATAGGTTTGTTTATCCCGAAGAGAACATAATGGTCGGGTAAAAGGGAGAGGCGCATATGAAACAGTATGTTGTAATAGGTCTTGGAAGGTTTGGGGCAAGCGTGGCAAAAACCCTTTTCGAGAAAGGGCAGCAGGTAATAGCTATAGATAAGGATGAGGAGCTTGTCCACGACGTCATGGAATTCGCGGCCAAAGCCGTATGCCTTGATTCTATAGATGAAAAAGCGGTCAGGTCCGTGGGTGTCGATAGAGCTGATGTGGCCATATGCGGTATAGGGACCGATGTCGAGTCAAGTATTCTTGTTACGCTTCTTTTGAAAGATCTCGGGATCCCCGTTATAGTATGTAAGGCCTCCAGCCTGGCGCATAAAAAGGTGCTGGAGAAGATAGGGGCTACAAAGGTCATATTGCCTGAGAAGGATACAGGCAAGAGGATCGCCGAAACGTTGGTCTCTGTCTCTGAGACCGTGCTGGACCATATAGGTCTACCGGGAGACGCCAGCATAATAGAACTGGTCGTGCCGGAGGAATTTACGGGTAAGACATTGAGAGAGCTTGACATTCGTTCGGCCTGGGGCGCTAATATTATAGCTGTTAAGAAAAAGGGAACGACAGTCAAAGACGGCGAAGAGACAGTCCAGGAAAAGGTGAACGTAACGCCGCGGGCGGACGACGTGATCGTTAAGGGAGACATACTTATAATTTTCGGCGGCAACGACGAGATAGAAAAGATCAGAGAGAGATTTCAATCGAAATAGAAAACGGGAAAAAGGCCGGGGAAATGGCGTTCATACAAAAACTTGATGATATAAAGAAGGAATTTGAAACCGAACTAGCTGCCTGTAACCTCGCTGAAAGGCTCGAGGAGATAAAGGTCCGCTTTCTGGGCAGAAAAGGGGAACTGACGGCGATACTGCGCTCCATCTCGGACCTTGCGCCGGAAGAGAAAAAAGAGGTCGGGAAAAAGGCCAATATACTGAGAAACGAGTTCACCCGCAAGATCGAGGAAACGAAAGACGCTCTGGCAGGTCGATCAGATAACCGCTCCGGAGGCGAGGATGTCACTATGCCCGGCACGGGCCCCCGCGAGGGCAGTATCCATCCCATAACCCAGGTCATGGACAGGATAAACGACGTTTTCATCTCCCTGGGGTTCGCCATAGCCGAAGGTCCGGAGATAGAAACTGAGTTCTATAATTTTGAAGCGCTCAACATCCCGCTTGACCATCCCTCGCGGGACGCGTTCGATACTTTCTACATAGAAGGCCAGCATCTTTTGAGAAGCCACACATCCAATGTGCAGATACATGTGATGCAGAACACCGCTCCGCCTTTACAGGTGATAATGCCGGGCAGGGTCTACCGTCCGGATGCCGTGGACGCTTCGCATTCTTTTATGTTCCATCAAGTGGAAGGACTGCTGGTAGGGAAAGGCATAAAATTCTCTGACCTCAAAGGCGTCCTGTCAGTATTTTCCAAGAGCATGTTCGGGGTAGATATAAAGACCCGGCTCAGGCCGCACTTTTTTCCTTTTACCGAGCCGAGCGCGGAGGTAGATATATCATGTATAATCTGTAAGGGCAAAGGGTGCAGGGTTTGCAAATGGAACGGCTGGCTCGAGGTGCTGGGAGCGGGGATGGTAAATCCCAGGGTTTTTGAGAGTGTGGGGTATGACCCCAAAAAATATACGGGTTTCGCTTTCGGCATGGGCGTAGAAAGAATAGCCATGCTGCTTTATGGCATAGAGGATATAAGGTTTTTTTACGACAATGATGTAAGGTTCCTTAGACAGTTCGCATAGAGGACGCGCATGAAACTCAGTTATAACTGGATAAAAGAATATGTTGACACAGACGCAAGCCCGGAAGAACTGGCCCAAAAGCTCACTATGAGCGGCTCGGAAGTGGGCTCCGTCGAGAACTCCGCCGGGGATTCCATAATGGACCTGGAGATAACCTCTAACCGGCCCGATTGTCTGAATATGATAGGTCTTGCGCGGGAGGTGTCAGCGGTTTTCGGAAGGGAGCTTAAACTTCCTGACATGGCGCTTGGCAGGGCGGATACCGGAAGCAAGTCTTGTCCGGTCAGATGCGAAGTAGAGGATAAGAAACTGTGTCCCAGATATACCGTCCGGGTGATAACCGGGACCAGCGTGAAGCCTTCCGGCAAATGGATACAGGAAAGAATAAGCTCCGTGGGGCTGAGACCGGTGAACAATATAGTGGATATAACGAATTTCTGTCTGATGGAAACAGGCCAGCCGCTTCACGCTTTTGATCTTGACCGGATAAAGGGTGGGAAGATCGTGGTTCGCCGCGCGAAGAAAGGCGAAAAAATGATCACAATAGACGATGTGGAGCGGGAGCTTGAGCCCGATATGCTGGTCATAGCCGACGCCGAGCGGGCGATAGCGATAGCCGGGGTAATGGGGGGCAAGGATACGGAGGTTTCGTCCTCGACGAAGAACGTCCTCATCGAAAGCGCTTATTTCGATCCCGCTTCGATCAGGAAGACATCCAGGGCTCTGGGCCTTATCAGCGATTCCAGCTACCGGTTCGAAAGAGGCGTGGACAAGGGTATGGTGAGGCCGTCCTCGGACAGGGCTTCAGCGCTTATCACATCGGAAGCCGGCGGCACCGCAGGTACTTTCTATGACCAGTCTTCGATCGAAGAGAGCAGGCGAGAAATAAGCCTTGAAGCCGAAAAGCCCGGCAGACTTCTGGGCGTGGAGCTTTCCGCCGGGGAGATAAAAGATATACTTGGCAGGCTCGGTATGGGGACCGGCGCCGTAAAAGACGGGCGCATTATGGTCACGGTGCCTTCGTTCCGGGAGGACGTAAGGGCGGAAGAGGACCTTATAGAAGAAATAGCCAGGATATACGGTTATGACAGAATACCCGAAGGCATGCCGAAATTCGTTCCTGAGATCACAAGAAGATCGGACGCCAGGAAAGTGGCGGAACGCGTCCGCCGCTCTCTCGCCGCGTCCGGACTTAACGAGATAATGTCATATAGCCTCATAAGCGCACAGGCCGCCGGGGCTTTCCCCGCGATCATAAAAAGCCCGGTAAAACTCATGAACCCGCTTTCGGCCGAACAGGAATTTTTGACCCCGCATCTGGTCGACGGTATGCTCAAGGCGGTCGTCTGGAACATCAACAGGGGCAATAAAGATCTGGCATTCTTTGAGATGGGTAAAATATATTACCGCAGCGGCGGCAAAACGGCTTTCGGGGAAACGGCCGCAGTAAGCTTGGGCTTGACCGGAGATATCTCAAAAAACTGGAAAGACGGCGCTAAAAAAGCCGACATATACGTTCTCAAAGGGGTTCTCGAGACGATGGCCAGAGTCCTCAGGGTCCCTTGTGATGTCCTGCCGGCGACCATAGAAGGTTTTATTGACGCGGGCACGGTCATGCTGGCCGGGAAGGAGGCAGGGTTTATCGGGAAGGTAGACGCGGCTCTTCTGCCGGACTACGGCCTTGAGCAGGATGTATTCATATCACAGATAAAGATCGAAGATTTAACTGACAAAGTCTGCCTGACCCCTGAATACAGCCCGATACCGCGTTTCCCGGTCTCCTCAAGAGATATCTCGGTACTGTGCGATAAGAGCCTTCCCGCGGGAAAGATCAAAGAGGCGATACAAAGCGCCGGAGAAAGTATAGTTGCGGCGGTGGACATAACCGATATGTACGAGGGTGAACAAATACCCCCGGGGAAGAAAAGCGTTACGGTAAGTATAACCTACGGGCTTGACTCGCGCACCCTTACGGATGACGAGATAGCCGCTGCCCATTCCAGAATAAAGGATACCCTCGCCGCCAAACTCGGTGTAACATTCAGGTAACAGCCTTACCAGGACCTCAATTTGATGATCATTTGAACCTATAACAGCCGGTTGCCTTCTCCTGGGCGGGACCATGCTTGCTCGCTTCACGGTGCCCCGCGCAGCCATGCCCCCGCTCCCCTTCTTGACACTACTGCAAAAAGATAGTGTAACATATTGTGGGCACTTTCGTAGGTCATCGCGAGGAGGCCGGAAGGCCGACGAAGCGATCTCAAAGATAGTTCTTTGACATAAAAATAAACATGGCATACCCTAATGGTTGTTAACCGTTGAATTAATAACCATTAAAGGGGCAAAGCCCCGGGGAGGTATGCCATGAATAAAGCGATAGATCTTTCAAATGACAATGTATCAGTTCGATGGAAACATGTAAAGAGGAACTTGTTGGATATGGGCATAGGGAGTGTTGACAAGTTCGAGACGGATGCTCACCGTGCCATACAGGGGATATTACAGCGAGGAATAGATGCGGAGTTCAGTACTTTTATAAAAGCCAGCAAATATGAGAGGAATAAAATGCGACTGACGTAAGATTCCATGATTTACGTCATACTTTTGCTTCACACTCCGTAATGGCTGGTATAGACTTAAATACAGTAAAAGAAATTCTGGGCCATTCTTCTGTAAACATGACTATGAGATACTCTCATCTATCAAAAGACCATAAGAAGAAAGCTGTAGCTACTCTAGAAAGTGTATTAAAAGAATATTTTAATGGTAAGGAGAAAGTGTTAACCCAATAATGTATTAATTTCTTCTAGTAATTTTGGCGCATTATTTTTAACAGCATCCCATATGATTTTTTCGTCAAGAATGTCATATCCATGAATGATGATGTTTCGGAAACTGATTATTTTACCTGCGTCAGTAAGTGAATCCAAGACTGTTTCGTCCAGTTTCTTGATTTTGTTTAAAGCTTCTCCGATAATCTCAAATTTTCTCTCAACAGCGGATTGAATCATTGTATTTGAAGAAAAGCTTTCAAAACTTTCTTTTTTAGTATACTCGTTTATCTCGGTAATAGCCTGCTTAATATCATACAAATATTTGTTTATTTCATCTCGCATAGATTCTTTCCCTTGTTTCAGACACTTTTTTTACTAAGAACGGATTTTTAAGAGATTTTTCAGTTATAATGTCTACGGGCCGCTGGAAAAGCCCTTCTAATCTATCTTTCAGCTCAAAATAAATATCAAAAGAATTTACATCATTACTGTAAGTAAACTCAACTATTACGTCAATATCACTTTCCGGGCCAAATCTATCCGTTCTTGAAGAGCCAAAAATATCCAGCTTCTTCAAGTTCAATTCTTCGCAAATTTGCTTAATCTGTTCTTTATAAGGTGTAATGTCTAACATAATAATTCAAGTATAACATACTGCCCGGTAGATGAGAAGAGAAACCATTTGTATTTATACCGGTATTGCGGTATTATTTTTATCGGAAACAGTAAAATTTAAGGTTTTTAGGCCCAACAAAGGCCCAGGTTCTTTTTTTTCAGAAACTCGTCATGTAATTTGTTCCGTACAACCGGCTTATTTTACATGACTTACAAGCATGTGTGCCTGTAGCTTAGCTGGTTGAGGAAAAGGTGCAAATAATTTAGATGTAAAAGCGCCGCGACCGAGGGACACAGTTCCCGAGGAAGTCCTGAGGCCAGAAGGACTCAGGGAATCTGACAAACATTGCGAACGCAATGTTTGATGCTGAGGAAACGTTAAACGATCCGACCAAGGGGAGGATCGTAGTTTCCGAAGTGCCAGGCACGCCAATTTTAATACAAGCAGACATCTAGAATAGCCAAAACCTCATCAATTATTTCTTCTGCGGCTTTTTGGATATATTTTACTTTTCTTGCGGCATAATCAACAGATTTCATTTGTTCGGTCATTATGAAGCCTGTGATTTTGTTTTCCTGCGGTATCTTGACATGAAAAGGATATTTTCTATCCGTGTTTGTTATCGGACAAACGAAAGCTAACCCTGTTTTTTCGTTAAAAAGACTATTGCTAACAACAATGGCAGGTCTTCTGCCTTTTTGTTCATGCCCTGACTGAGGATCAAAATTGAGTGTTACAAAGTCGCCTTTTTGGGGATAATATTTTTTCATTTACCACTGCTCCTTGCCGACAGGTTCTCCCCAATCCATCTCTTTTTGCCTATGTTTCTTAGGCAATTTTGAAA
>CAYVIW010000008.1:0-8624 GCA_964451815.1 uncultured Planctomycetia bacterium
GGGAAGTATTTTTAGCAACGATCCTAAACGAGCGGGCTCTTCTACGTTAAATCTGGCTCCCCGGGTAGGACTCGAACCTACAACCTATTGGTTAACAGCCAATCGCTACTACCATTGAGCTACCGGGGAGCGTATTTCACTAAATTATAGGTAAAACATGCTATGTTGTCAATTGTAAAGGCATCGAAAAAACATATATTGCAACCTTTATACGCATGGGACTTTTTTGATAGCGTCCTTTATGCGACCGAGACCCTCTTCTATCTGCTTTTTATCAAGAGCGTAACTCAGCCTTATATGTCCCGGAGCGCCGAACCACTCGCCTAGGTAAGCTATTATTTTGTAGTCGTTATAAAGCGTCGTTATAAACTCCCTCGGTTTCCGGCATTTCGGGAATATATAGAAAGCCCCTTCCGGCTTCCATAGATCAAAACCCAGGTCCTTGAACCCTCTGTATATGAGATCCCGCCTTTCTCGCCAGATGTTCCTCTGCGCCTCTATGTATACCGCGGGTGCGGCCATAGCATGTAGGGCCATATCCTGCCCCACAAGATTCGTGTTCATCGAGGTGTGGGTCTTAATAGCTATAATGTCATCAGCCACTTTCTGGTCGCTGCTCCATAGATACCCTACCCTGACCCCGCACATGGCATAGGTCTTGGAGAAAGAATTTACGGTGATAACGTGTCCACCCTTTATATAATAGTTCTCACGTTCATATATGAGGTCCTTGTAAACTTCGTCGGAGACAACATAGACGCCCTGCCTGGACGTTATCTTTTCTATCTCTTTAAGTGTCTCTATAAGCTCTACGCACCCGGTGGGATTGGAAGGCGAGTTTATTAGAACGGCCCTGCAGCCTTTTATCTTAAGCTTAAAATCCTCTATATCGATCCTTCCATCCACAAGATCAGTATATACGGGCTCCATCCCGGCCATTTTTATGAGCGGGACATAAGAATAGTAATATGGCCTGGGCACTAGTATTTTCCCGCTGCCCCATGAACGGAATATCAGGTCCAACGCTTCGGAAGCGCCGTTCGTTATGACGAAATTTTCAGCGGTGGAATCGGGGTACTCTTTTGACAGCGCCTCTCTTAACGGATATTCACCCTGTATAAGCCCGTACCTGAGGTCTTTTCTTATGTCTATGCCCTCGATAGCCTCTTTTGGCGGCGGCAGATCGGGCTGCCCTGATCCGAAGCTGATAATATTATTACCCTGCCTGCCTATAAAGACCGCAGGTGAGTCAAGGTTAAGTTCTTTTGTCATTTGTTTCATCCTTATTTTTATCCGTAATTTCCTTTTAAGGCTATGGCCGGATATGGTCATTGTAATCCTTATGAGACTTAATTTCAAGGATAACTACTTTGTGAGGCTTTGGGATTATGTTTTCTGTGTCGGTACTCCTCCCCCCCTATGCGCCGGGGCCGGTATATGGTAAAATTCGAATATGGACAGAAAACAAAGATACATAGTTCATGTAGATATGGACGCCTTTTTCGCTTCAGTGGAACAGCGGGACAACCCGGACTATCAGGGAAAACCCGTAATTGTGGGCGCCGATCCCCGGAACGGAAAAGGAAGAGGCGTGGTCGCGGCCTGTTCTTATGAGGCGAGAAAGTTCGGCATACATTCGGCGATGCCGATATCTACGGCCTACAAGAAATGTCCCGGCGCGGTATTCTTGCGTCCTGATATGGCCAGGTATGCCGAAGCCTCTCACAGTATATTCGACATATTCCAGGATTTCACTCCGGATGTAGAGCCCATAAGTATCGACGAGGCTTTCCTGGATATTACCGGAAGTCACCACCTGTTCGGCTCACCGGAAAAGACCTGCCTTCTCATAAAAAACGCGATAAAAGAAAAAACAGGCCTTACGGCTTCGGTGGGAATGGCACCAAACAAAATGACGGCAAAAATAGCTTCAGACATAAAAAAACCGGACGGATTCGTAGTAGTAAGCCCTGAAAAACTCCTCGATTTTCTACATCCTCTATCGGTCAAAAAACTATGGGGCGTGGGAGAAAGAACGGCAGCTGAACTTGCCGGCATGGGGATACATACTATAGGTGACCTGGCCGCAAAAGGCCGTAACGGTCTCTACGACGCTTTCGGTAAAAACGGTACACACGCCTGGGAGCTGGCCAATGGCATAGACGACCGAGATGTAGAACCGGCGCGGGAAGCTATCTCCATAAGCAACGAATATACTTTTGAGCAAGATACCCGGGATATGGTCCTCATAATGGACATTCTGATGCACCTGAGCGAAAAGGTATCGCGTCGCATGAGGCGGGAAGACTTGAAGGCACGGACCATAACGCTAAAGATACGTTCGGGGGATTTCAAAACATATACCCGGTCTGTTACAATAGACCCGGCCACGAATTTCGCGGACCGCATCTACAGGCATGTTCTTGAAAAGGCTGAAAGTTTCGAGCTCGGGAAAATGCCGGTAAGACTTCTGGGCGTAAAAGTTTCCGCTCTGGAAGAGATGTCGCTCAACACTGATCTCTTCCCCGAAGGCACGCTCGTCGATACCAAAAAAGAACGCATCCACAAAGCTATAGACAGGATAGCGGAAAAATACGGAGAGAACGTCATAAGACGAAGATGTTGACAGAACAGAATACCGGGCCCCGCAGGACGCCTTCCCTTCTATCCCTTGTACAGCATCTGCCCGGCCACCATATCGGCGGTATTCTTTCCCACCAGGTTCTCGGCTATCTTAAGACCAAAGGCAAAAGCCGTAGCCGGCCCCCTGCTGGTAATTATGTTGCCGTCCTGCACGACTTCGCTCGCGGAGAACTTAACATCCGAAGGAAAACTTTTTTCCATGCCCGGATAACATGTAGCCTCTTTCCCGCTGAGTATACCTGTCGGAGCCAACACCAGCGCGGGAGAAGCGCATATAGCAGCCACGATCTTCCGTTTTGACAAAAGGTTAACCATGAGATCTTTTACTTTTGTGGAGCTGGCGATATTTTCCGCTCCGGGCATACCACCGGGAAGTATCAGGGCATCCGGCATATCACTGTATGCCTCAAATATAATATCCGCGCTCACGGACGCTCCGTGCCCTCCTTCGACTATGCGGGAACCTAAACCGGCTACCGTTACATCCACCCCGCATCTTCTCAATATGTCAAAAGGCGTAAGAACTTCAACTTCCTCGAACCCTTTAGCTAATATTATGACCGCTCGTTTTTTCATCATGATCCTCCTCCCTGTATACAGTCCGTAACTATCCTTATTACCCTCCGTGACGCTTCATTGTATTTCTTCCTGTCTTCCGGACCGGGTCTTTTCCAGAAAGGCGATCCGTGCGGAAGGTCGCTCACAAAAAGCAGGCCCGATACCCCTATCCCGGCCTTGGCGGAAGCGCCATACACCGCGGCTATCTCCATATCCACGCCTCTGAAACCTCTTGAGCTTAACACCTCCATATTTTCCGCGCTTTCGGCTGCAAGCGAGGCTATGGTAAAAATTTTGCCTCTTTTCAACCCGGGAACCACCGAAAGGCTCTCTAATAAAGGACCCGAAGGCTCGAAGAACGATGAGCCATTTATGATCTGCTCGATATCAGTATCTTTCCCGTGATATCTGGAACAGCCTGTACCGTCAAAAGCCTTTTCACATAAGATCACATCTCCGATGGAGGTGTCTTTGAGGCCTCCACAGGAACCGGCGTAGACAATGTTCTGAACGGATGTTTGCCCGAGAAAGAAAACACAGTCAGCCGCCATGTGCGCGCCTATACCGCATTTCAAAACGGTATAAGACATGCCTCCGGCCGTTACATTCATGCCTGAATAGAACCTTCCCTTAAAACCCCTTCCCGCCTTACCCTGTGCGGCGAATTTGTCAAGGGGCATGAACGGCGTCAAGATAACTCTATCGGCGATATCTTCCGGAGAGCACCCGAAAAGGAATTTGAAAAGGCCGTTATTCATGGGTTCTGGATGGTTGACTTTCAACTACCTACTTCCTGATCTTACCGCAATTACCGCATTCCCTGGCAAGTTCCGGGTTATATGCCCCGCATTTTCTGCAAGCCCAGAAACCCTCCGGCGGATGCATCTGTCTGTCTTTTTTCCTTATAAATGGGATCAGCAAACGGGTCACCATGATGTAAAGCCCCACCAGAAAGATAAAGATCGATATCGGGATTAGAAAGAACGGCGGTGTATAGATCGGGCTGACCCTTCTTATGTCGATGCCATAACCGGCCAGGCGTTCCGCGACCGCCTCATAGGCGGCATCATAAGACTCTATCCTGCCCGAAGATATTCCTAATATTATCGGACTGGATATCCGGTACTCTCCCTCATGGAATTTCCTGAGCTTATTGAGGTAGCTTTTATAGAACCTGGCGGCCCTATCATATTCGCCAAGCTGCTCAAGGGCAAGACCTATCAGAAGATCGTTATAGAAATACTCCGGCCACGCTTTTCTCGCCGAGAGAAAATATTCCATCGCTTGATCGAATTCTCGCCCCGCGTATGAATCAAGCCCTCTCTCATAGCTCAAAGCGAAATTGACCAGTTCTTCCCGGGTCCTACCGTCACGATCTATACTGTCTACGAATTCAGATCTTAAGTAAAGTCTGCGGGGTGTAAAGAACGTGTCATCGCCTGTTTCGGAAAAAGAAAGCGGGGATGGCGCGAAAAGCATCGCGACAAGTAACGTACATATAAGTCTTGTCAGGATCCCAGTGCCGGAACGTGAAAAAATTGAGGACATATCTCGCGGCCTAACGCAACAGACCAAGGACCTTCTCTATTTCGAAAGGTTTAAAAACTATTTCCGAGGCGTTCTCTTGAATAGCCATGTGCACCATCTCGTCTACCGAATAACCGGTCATCATTATTACTTTGGTATCCGGTCTGATCTTCTTAACCTCTTTCAATGTCTCTATACCGTCCATGCCGGGCATTCTGATGTCGAGGAACATGGTTTCGTAGGGTCTGTCCCCTATCAGCTTTATGGCCTGCTGACCACTGTAACAACTTTCGGCATTGAAGTTATTGGACTTCAATATATCGCAAAAAACATCCGCGAATTCCTTATTGTCGTCAACCACCAATATCGCTCTTTCTGTTGTCATAGTATCTCCTCGCTAGGACAATTCTACCCTAAGACCGAAGCTTTGTCGACATCTTTTTATGCTGAGCAGTGTAACATATTCAGGGACGCTGGAGGGGATGCTACTTTTCGATGATAACGTTATCTATATACACCGGACCGTGATAGCTGGGTCCTATGGTATGCGGAGGGGCGGCATCATATTCGACACGTATGGCTATCTTTTTTACCTGGTCAAGGTGATTGAAAAGCCGTTTCTCGCCCCTGCCCTTCCAGGCGGAGGTCTCAAATTCGTCTTTCTCGATAGGCGCCTCTATCATGACCCATCTTCCTGGGGTGATCGAAAAACTCTCACGCATCTCTATGAAGTGCCACCCTATACCCGCTGTAACAACGAACCTGGCCTTGAAGAAGCCTTTGGGCGCGGACCTTGGAATATATACACCGGCCGATATCCGGCTATACCCGCTGAGGTCCATATCTTTTTCGATCTCGATCAGCGCGGCAGACCACTTATTGCCCGGAAAATCGCATACCACCTCAAGGGCACCCTCGCCCTTAAGAACATTATCCCGGCTTACTTTCACATCTTTCGCGACGTGGTCCGGCTGGTAATACGCCCAATCCGGCACCTTCCAACCTTCAGTGGTTTCCTCAAAGTTGAATTTTATACCGTTATCCCTTTCCGCAAGGGCCCTAATACCGGCAAAGGCCAACAAAAGAAAGGGTATCATAAAGATCAATATATGCCTTATGATGACCACAATTCCCTCACATTTGACGTTCGCATCCCCCACTTATATTATACCTACGCCTCTGTGAGATAGCAAGGAAAGACGAAAAAACCACAAAATCTGAAATAATTACCCATAATTCTTGACACTATGGTGCCCTAGCCGTTTCTTGCCTTTTTATAATATCTATGATAACCTAATTCCCGATGACGAGAACTTCAATAATCATAGCGGTTCATAACCAGGCCGAAGAACTGAAAAAATGTCTGACGGCGATCGAAACTACGTATCATCCTGGAGCGGAGCCTGAGATAATAGTTGTCGATAATAACTCCTCTGAAGACATCAAAAGCGTGGTAAACTCCTTCGAAAAAATAAAATACCTTGAAGAGAAAAAACCGGGCGCCGCTTTCGCCCGCAATAAGGGCATATCGGAAGCTGTGGGAGATATCCTGATATTCCTTGACGCCGATTCCGTGCCATCGAAAAACTGGCTTTCAAATATAGTAAGGCCTTTTCTTGACGATTCGGTGGGAGCCGTGGGAGGAGCGATCTTCCCTATAAACCCGCAAAATATGCTATCGCGATACCTGGGGGTCTCTCTTTTTCTCAGATACCCGTGTCACGGCGCTAAACGCCCCGTAAAGGGATTTCCAAGCTGCAATCTCGCCGTGCGCAGGGACCTCGTCGGAGAAGGATTCGATACAGAGGTCTTTACCACATACGCTGAGGATAAAGACCTCTGCTACAGGGTGATCGCCAAAGGCAAAAAGGTCGTTTTTGAGCCCGATGCTGTCGTGCGTCACCATAACGCCGAATCATTCAATGAGTTCTTGCGCCTTTTAACCAAAAGCTCCCGGGGCAGAGCTGCTTTCGGCAAAAAATACCGTACCGCCCCGGATATCCTGTTCTTCAACGCTCACCTGCCCCTGATCTACGCCATTCTGCTTATACTTTCGGCCGCTTTAGGAAGTTGGATCATGTTCTTGTTACTTGTTTCGCCGGTAGCCTTAGCTTTGTTGTATAATAGTATTGTCGCATATTTTGAAAGCCGTGACGCTTTTACAAGCCTGATCGTGAAACCCGTTTTGGACTGCTTTTCGGCCGTTTACATCTATATTGTCTACAGTCTTGAAAAGCACGCGTAACCATAGGAGAGCCACATGGATATAAGCGTTGTGATACCCGTATATAACGAAGAAGGCAACATAGAACCCTTGCACACCGAGATCAGCGATGTCCTCAAAAAAACGGGGAAGACCTATGAGATAATATTCATCAACGACGGCAGTGCCGATTCCACCATGGAGGAGCTGAAGGCGCTAAAAAACCCGGCAAACAGCGTAAAGATAATAAACCTTAACAGGAATTTCGGCCAGACACCGGCCATAATGGCGGGTATCGATAATTCTTCCGGCGACATTATCATAACTATGGACGCTGACCTGCAGAACGACCCGCGCGACATACCTTCGCTTATAGAAAAACTGGGTTTGGGGTTCGACATCGCCAGTGGATGGAGGAAGAAAAGGAATGACCCCTTCATCACACGGGTCCTCCCCTCAAAAATAGCTAACTGGGTTATCTCTCGAGTACTGAAAGTGTCTCTTCATGATTACGGATGCACGCTTAAAGCGTACAAACGTGGAACATTGAAAGAACTCCGTCTCTACGGAGAGATGCACCGCTTCATACCCGCCATCGCCGACTGGGGAGGAGCCAGGATAACAGAGGTAGTCGTGAACCACAGAAAACGCGTCCACGGCAGGTCTAAATACTCTATCCGAAAGACCATCGCCGTCCTTCTGGACCTTTTTCTGGTAGTCTTTCTCTCGGAATACAGGACCAAACCCATAAGGTTTTTCGGAGGGTTCGGCCTGTACAGCTGTATGCTGGGGTTCCTTTCTTTTTTAGCGGTGGTATTCATGAAACTGGCAAAGGGCACTAATATGACGGGCAACCCTCTTCTTATACTGTCGGTGCTCTTTTTCCTGGTCAGCGTACAACTTATGGCAATGGGTTTCCTGGGAGAGATAAACATCCGCACCTACTACGAATCCCAGGGTAAAAGAACATATCACATCAAAGAGATCATCTGATGAGGATCCTGTTACTCAACTATGAGTTCCCGCCGCTTGGAGGAGGTGGTGGCGTTTTCACGCGTTTCCTGGCTGAAGAACTCGCTAAAGAGCATGATGTTGACCTTATCACTACCCGCTTAGGAGATCTAAAGAAAAGAGAAACTGTCCGGGGGGTCAATATATTCAGGGTTCCGGTGATGGGTAAGAGGTCTTTTCAATCAGCGGGCCTTCTTTCGCTGATATCTTTCCCTTTGTCGGCCGCAGCGCAGGGCCTACGGCTTTTAAAAAAGAAAGATTACGACGTCATAAATACTCATTTTGCCTTACCGACCGGACCGGCTGGCTGTTTCCTTTCAAAAGTATCCGGCAAAAAGAACGTTCTTAATGTTTTCGGGGGAGACATATATGATCCTACTAAAAGAGCTTCGCCCCACAGGAACTTATTCCTGCGCTGGGCTGTCCGTCGGATATTGAACCACTCTTCTGCGATAATAGCGGAATCCGAAGATATTGCCGGGCACGTTGAAACAATATACCACCCGAACAAAAAAGCTGTTGTTATCCCGATAGGGTTTCCCGCGAGGCTCCGCTCAAGCAAAGAAAAAGAAGAGGTTTCCCCCAACAAAGATAAAATACATTTCATATCCATCGGGCGCATGGTGAAAAGAAAAGGTTTTGATGTGCTGATAAGAGCTCTTTCCCTCCTGAAAGACATTGA
>CAYVIW010000009.1:0-15186 GCA_964451815.1 uncultured Planctomycetia bacterium
TGTTTTTTCTGACAAGAATAGTATATCATACCGTCGGAAGATTAGGTTTAGAGATTACGATAATTGCGACACAGTCTCGCAGGGGAAATCGTACGTCCCATCAGTGTGCCACACGGGTCTTCCCGATCTCGCGATCAGGACATCACACGTATCTCCCCCGCCAACACCTGCAGGAGAAAACCCATCACGCTATACAAAAGTTATTTGATTATTTCTAAAAACTGCGTTATGATGAGGCTGTCTGGCACTAACCCTGGAGGGATAATGAAAATCGGTAAAAGATTAAAGGCATTGCGGAAAGAAAGAGAAATAACTCTTGGAGAACTCTCTAAAAAGACCGGTGTCGCCCTGGCCACGCTGAGCCGAATGGAAAACGACCTTATGCCGGGAACCCTCAAATCCCATATGGCCATATGCAAGGTGCTGGGCGTGTCAATCACTGACCTTTACCGTGAACTGGAAGACGAGTCTAAAACCCTTGAATCAGTATCCAGGACCGAAAGGCCCCAACACCTTTCGCAGGGGCATAAAATAAAATATGAGCTCCTGGTAACAAGGGCGATGGACAAAAAACTACTGCCTGTGCTTATGCACATATCGCCCGGCGGCCGCACTCAGAACGAGCAGGATAAACCCGGGGTTGAAAAGTTCGTTTACGTTATGAAAGGCGCTATGGAAGCCGTTGTGGGAGACAAAAAGTACACGCTTAAACAGGGAGACAGCCTCTATTTTGACGCCTCTGTGCCCCATAAGTTCAGCGGCGCGGCGAAGTCCGGCGCGGAGGCTATTACTGTGACATCGCCTTCGACGTTCTGAAACTTTTATCCGGGTTCGCGACCAGGTCGCCGTCAAGCGACCCCTTTCATTCTTCCTTTCCTGTAAGCCAGCAAAAAAGCGCTGACTATTATCGGATCGAACTGGGTGCCTGAATTATCCTTTATTATCTGCATGGCGATTTCCGACATTTTTTTCTGCCTGTAGGGACGGTCGCTTGTTATGGCGTCAAAAGTGTCCGCCACGGCTATTATCCGCGATATAAAGGGTATCTCCTCACTGCTAAGACCGTCAGGATACCCTGCGCCGTCGAACCTTTCATGATGTCCCCTTACTTCCTTAGCAATATCCCCAAGCTCACGTATAGGGTACAGTATGGCCGCTCCCGTTACGGAGTGCTCTTTGACCTTTTCGTATTCCTCTCTGGTAAGCTGGCTGTTCTTATTAAGTATGCTGTCCGGTACGCCTATCTTTCCAACATCGTGCAGAAGACTGGCTATATGCAACGTCTCTTTGAAGTTCTTGTACGCCAGAGCCTCGGGCATATCCTCGAGCTCTTCGGCGATCATGAGAGAATATTGCGTGACCCTTTCGGTATGGCCGTGAGTGTAAGGGTCTCTGGCGTCTATGGCGGCCGCCAGAGATATAGCCGTGTGTATGAACATCTTGTGCTCGCGTTCATAAAGGCCGTGTACCTCGAATATCTTGTCCTGAAGATCCTGTATGAGCTGGGCGTTGGCAAGCGCCATCGCCACATCATTCGCGAGCATGGTAAAAAACCCTACTTCCTGCCTCGAGAACTTGACATTAGAGAGCTTCTTCCCGAGCACAAAGACCCCCACCAGATCTTTCTTATAATATATGGGAACACAGATATTGGCTTTCAAAAGTTCCATCTGTTTTATTGAAAGCTCTATAAGATCTCGAAGGCCACTGTCATTCTTAATATCGTCGCCCCTTTGAAGGATATCCAGAAGAACCTTATACTCAAGCGCCCCCAGTTCGGATATCTTGAAATTATAGCGTCCCCGGAACATACGTATAAGAGGATTGTCGGCCGTAAGCCTTATATATCCGACTGGTATCTTTACCCCCTCGCCACCCTTAGAGTCAACAAGGGTGTAGGCATTCTTGTTCTTGTAGTGGATCAGCATAGCGGTATGTGACACCTTGACCTGTTCGTCTATTATCCGCACTATCATTTTTATCAGCCGCTCCGGTTTTTTAAAGCGTATCATCGTGCGCGAAGCGTTCTCGAGCATGATCTGGTAATCGAGTTCCGGTTCCGGGCGTTTTTGGACGCTCTCCGGACCCATGGGTATAAGGGCCCCATCACAATTCTTCATCTTCTCGACTATCCAGTCCTGCAGTTTAAGCCAGTTATCCTCGTACAACATTTTACCCGCCTTTACCTGTTCTTGTTTCATTTTTTACCCGACCTTATCTGTTCAGCTATTGTAAGAACTGTTCTCTCCAACTGCTCCAGCAAAAGAGGCTTGGTGATATAATCGACCGCACCCTGCCTTTTTGCCTCGTCCGCCATTTCAGCGTCCTCTACGGCCGTTACAACTACTACTTTTGAATCGCCGTCTATTTCCCGTATCTCCTTGAGGGCATCAAGTCCTCCCATTACCGGCATCCTGAGGTCCAGCAGTATTATCTCGGGCCTCCGGGTCTTCACCGTTTCTATCGCCCTCTTCCCGTCATGCGCGACGAGAACATCAAAGTTCCTTTCCTTGAAAAAGTTCTTCACAAAATCGCATATATCCGGTTCATCGTCAACTATGAGCAATCTGAGTATCATATTCCTCCCTTTTCCTTTTCCGGACAGGAACGCCTCATTTACAAGTTTTTCCAGAGCGCCAAGACTCTCTAAAGGTTTATCCATGAACGCGTACGCGCCCTCCTCGACAACACGCTCTCTGGTAGTGCCCGGATCCATATAGGCGGTAACAAAAATATACCTGAGACCTCTTTCCTGTCCACCTGAGCGTCTCATTACTTCGTCGCCGTTCATGCCCTCCATCTTGAGATCGAGGAGAACCACATCATATTCTTTCTCCTTCAAGAGTTCTATCGCTCTAGTTCCGCTGGAGGCTGAATCGATCGCATAGCCTCGCGGCTCAAAATAAAGCTTGAGCGTCTCCGTAAAACCAGGTTCGTCATCAACTGAGAGTATTCTGGGCCTTTGCATATCCTACTTTCCCGTCACTCTGACGGGCGCGGCCGCGGAGAACTCCACCACGAAAACTGAACCCCGCCCGGTCTCACTCTCGACCGATATTCTGCCGTTATTACGTTCAACTATCTGTTTCACGATGAACAGCCCCAGGCCGGTGCCCTTGCCCGGGTCCTTTGTCGTAAAAAAGGGATCGAATATTTTCTTGACTATACCTTTATCCATGCCGCTCCCCGAATCCTCTATCCTGGCGCTAACTTTTCCCCCGTCGCTCAGAACTTTCAGGTTTATAGTACCGTTGTCGCTTATCGCCTGGGCCGCGTTGCGTATGATATTGAAGAATATTTCCTGCACCTGTTTCCTGTCCGCTTCTATCGGAGGGATGTCCTCCTGGAACTCGCGTATGATCGATATATTATCGAGCCTCAGGTCATGCTGGATAAGCGAGATAACTTCCTCGATCTCTTCGGTTATTTTTATGTCGCTCTCCGTCTTCCCCCCCGCCGGCTTGGCGAAAGCGGATAGTTTTCTGGTTATTAACGTGGCTCTGTCTGTCTCTTTTATGACTTTTCGCATTATCTCTTTTGCCTTGTCGAGGAGCTCTTCACTGCTTTTTCCGCTATATATTCCTTCTTCAAGATTAAGAAGGAACATCTCACATTGCCCCCTGGATATACCCAGGGGGTTACATATCTCATGGTTTATGCCCGCCGAAAGAGTGCCTATTACGGCCATTTTTTCCCGCTGAGCGGCCTGTGCCTGAGCCTGAGAAAGTTGCTCAAAAAGCCGCGCGTTAGTTATAGCTATCGCGAGCGTCTTGGCAAGGGTGAGCAGGATATCTATATCGTCACGCGTGAAGCTCTCGTCAGATTTTTTCTTCCCCAGTATAAGGACTCCCTCCATGCCGCTGTTACGCATCAAAGGGACGATAAGATCCGAATTGATGTTCTCCGCCTCCACATTGAGCCCGGCGTCGCGGATACCCTTGCCGGATATGGCCGTCTTCAGCACATGGCCACCTCTTTTCTGCATGTAGGTGATAATGTCCTCACCTTCGGGGACCATATGTCCCGGATCTATCCCCCTGGCTGAAGCTACTGTCAGGGAAGTGTCCTCATCCTTGCCGGACAGAAATATCGAGGCGCTCTCAAGCCTCATTATCTCCACAAGCTTATTAACTGTAAGGTCCACCAGCTTCTGGAGGTCCAGAACGGCAAGTACCTCGTCGGAAAAAGTCCTGAGAAGCTGGCGGTAATCGTATTTTTTCTGAAACAGATATTTATCCGTAATGTCTCTCAGAAAATTCTCAAGAGGTCGCAGGATAAGCACTATGACTAAAACCGACGGCATTACGGATATCCAGCGGTTCGACACGATATTCTCGAACAGTCCGGACCCAAGATACGCAAAACTGGCAAAAACGCCATAGGCCACTATAAAAAGACCGGCAAAAACTATGGTCTTTTTAATGATCACCTGGATGTCCAGAAAATTATGCCTTATGATCGTGTACGCGGTAAGCAATATGTATACCTCTACCAGTATATTGAGATACGGCGGCAAAAGAACATCGTACCATAAAAGGTAATTTGAGGCCCCTCCGGCGAAACCTATGAGGGTGCCTACTCCTATGCATAGTATCTGGGCCTTGCGCTGAGGATTCCCTGTCCGGTGATATCCCCTGAACAACAGATACAATGAATATCCGGCATACCCGAAGAACATAAAAAGGAACAGCGGGTACAAAGGTCCGGGAACTCCCCAGTAAGGCAGGAAAGCTTTTGGCGCCATATCCTTTATATAAAACTCTGAGAACGAGAACGCCAGGAAGAACGCGGCCACCGCGTAAGCCAGAATAACCGACCTGCGGCGCCGCACCTGGAGGAACGCTGTCACAAAATGGTAAAACCCGACAGGTATCAATATGGCACCCACATGCAGCGCTCTGAACGCGAGAAGACACTGCTCTTTATTCTCCGCGAGCGGCCAGAAAATATAGGCGAAAGCCCATATCCCGACATAGAACGCGAAAAGCGCGAATGTCCTGTTCACTACGCTTTCAGGGTTTTTCCTGTATACGAACACTGAAAGAAAAAAAGACGTCACGCATATTACCGCCGCGGATATCGAAAAATATAATAAAATATTCATTTTATCTCAGCTCTCGCATCTTTTGATCACACATGCACCGCATTTTCCTCCGAAAGCATTGGAATTTACCAGGCCGTATTTCAGATCGCCGGAGGCCTCATGTTCTCTGAGAACATTAAGACAACACCCGTCGATAGCATTTTCAAAGTTAAGCGTCGCCAGTACTGTACCGTTTTTCATCATCAGAGCGGAATAAACTATCTGCAAGGCGCTCGCGGCCGCCAGAGGATGCCCTACATAAGGTTTGATGGATGTGAAAAATATATTCGAGCATATATCCTCTCCCAAAGCGGCTTTATAGGTCACATTCTCGAACATGTCCGAAACTTTTACCCCCAGACCGTGAGTGTTCACAAAGTCCAGCTCTTCTTTTTTTATACCCGACTTCTCGATGGCGCCTTTTATAGCGTTAACGGCCTGAACCGGCTCTTCCTCATGACCGAAATAACTTTTGCCTTCACAGGTCAGGCATGTATCCAGGACCTCACAGTATATCTTTGCCTTTCTCTTCCTGGCGTGTTCCATCTCTTCAAGCACCAGAATAGCGGCGCCTTCCCCAAGAACAGTTCCGTCAGAATCCCTGTCAAAGGGCCGGATCCTGTCATCGGTAAGAATACGTATTGTATTGAGTCCGGCGTATGGAAGCGGGCGAAAAGCGGAATCGCTCCCCCCCGCCAGCATCAGATCATATCCGTCATGCCGTATCTTTCTTAACGCGTAATCAACCGAGGACAACCCTGAAACACAGGCCGATGAGATCGTCTCCGACACACCGAAGGCCCCCACCTCTATGGAGATATCGCTGGATACCGCGTTATGCAGGGCCATATATCCGGTAAGCTTATGGATTGACCTGTAGTTACCATTGTTTAAGGCGTTTTCCTGGTCCAGGATAAAACTTATCGTCCCGAGCGTGGTCCCTACGACGACTCCCGCTTTTTCTATTATTTTATGTCTTCCCTCCAGACCGGCGTCCGAAACAGCCAGATTCGAGGCTGCCACCGCGAACTGAGACGTTATATCCATGCTTTTTGGGGAATGCTTCTTTATGTGTCGGGAAGCGACAAAGCCCTCCACTTCGGCGCCGAGACTTGTGGGGAACCCCTCGGGATCGACCTTTTTTATTTTTTTCACTCCGGATTCACCTTTCAAGGAACTCTCCCAGAGAGCTTCTCCGCCGATACCCGCCGGCGACACAACCCCTATCCCTGTTATAACGACCCTTTTTGCCATGTCTCTCCCTGTTATTGTTTCCTGCCCGTACAATATTCGTACATTCCCCAGGAATCGGCGCTTATTATTACGTCACGGAACCCTATGTCAATAAGCCACTTTCTCAACTTTCCGGCATCCCTGAACCTCATCTTCCAGGGACGGCCATTTTGGGTGCGTCCCAATTTCTTCATAAGTTTTTTTGACGGGTTATCCACCTGGCTAGTGAACAACAGAAGACCGCCTTTTTCAATAGAACCATGGATCTCCCTCATTAGACCAATAACAGAATCGTCATCGTTCAATTCGAAAAAACCGGTACAGACAACCACGTTGGCCTTCCATCCGACTTTCTGGGAGAATCTTCTTAATGTGCCGAGATTGAAAGCGTTACCTCTGATAAACCTGATCGGATGATCTTTCCCGATGACCTTACCGAAATCCACAGAAGTCCGGTCGTTATCTATGCACAGAACCTCGACCTTATTATCTTCCTGTCTTGTGTTTCCGAGGAAATCCACCAGATATCTCGCGGGGCCCGAAGCCAGATCAAGTATCTTCGTTCTTTTTCCCAGAACAGCGTTATTCGCGACTTCATTCTGGAGTATCTTTATTATGATATCTTTTTTCTTTATGGTCGCCTTGACCGCGGGCAAGTTCAAAAGCACACCGTCAACGAACTTTCCGATAGCGTACGCCCCATACGGCTGTTTCCGATATATGCAGTCTATGCTCAAGCCGGCATCGGCGTTACCTGTAACGGTATTGCCTCCTATCTGACTTAGACGAAGGACCGGACGTATTATCTTGCTGTAAAGAACATCTTCTGTCCTTCTGCGCATCCTTATAAGGGCTTTTCTGCTTTTTCTCACGCTATTTCACCTGCCGTTTTCCTGATCCTCTATCCACCGATCTATAGTCTCTTTTTTGAACCTCCATTTTGAGCCGACCTTGAAAGCGGGGATCTTCCCCTCCTGAGCATGTTTATATATTGTAACCGTCTTCATTTTCAGGTAGCCGGCCAGCTCTTCAACGGTCATGACATGAGTTGGCATAATTACCCCCTCTTTAGTGGTATGCAGTATCTCCATTTAATCTGCTTTCCTTCTAGTTAATATGCTTTGATACACTTCAAAATGTCCTATTATCGACCCTATGAACTCCAGGCAATAGTACAGCATGATATCTCCCGCCAGCTAAGGCTTTTTAAGCACATTAAAGGGTGTTCTATCCGAGCTGAAAAGCCTGCTGCTAATTGTTCTTATAGACCGTTCTTTGGTTTTATTTCTTATGAATTGTCATGAATTATCCGGCGATTGAGAGTATAATGACCAATGGGAAAAAGTCAAGGATACGCTGTTTTTTTTATGAGTATATACTCTGAGATGGGAGGCGTAGAAACCCTAAAAGCTTTTGAAAATAAGCCTTTTAGGACAGAGCTTGATCAATATTGTTAGAGGTTTGAGATCAGGATTAATGAGTATTTACTCACCCGCGTTTTAGCTGAGTTTTCCTGTTTTCCGCAAGGGGGCAACTATTTCTGAAAAATGTGCTTACTCCTCCCTATTGTCAGATCTTTGACCTGGAGAAAGCCGCGCTACAGGATATTCAGCGCGATAAGCACCTGAAGAGCGAGATTAGAGTAGATACCGGCCATGAGATCGTCCAGCATTATACCCCACCCTCCCTTTAAATTCTCAAGGGACTTCATTGGCGGGATCTTCGTTATATCCATTATCCTGAAAAGCAGAAAACCGATAACTACCCTTGATACGCTGAGCGGGACCAGCATATACACCATGAAGATACAGGCGAACTCGTCGATAACGACCATGGAAGGGTCTTTGTCCCCAAAAAATGCCTCCGCCTTACCCGAGGATACCACTCCCGCGGCAAAAAGCAGGATGAAAACGATCGAATACAGGACCAGGTTCCCGTGAAGGATAAGACAGAGGACAAGCCCCGCCAGACTACCCGCGGTCCCCGGAGCTATGGGAAAATACCCGAGCCCCAGGACCGTTGATATAACTTTATGCACATTCGCTGTTTTCATGTTCTTTTGTCGTTGAGAAGATAATCCTTATTGCCGGCCAGGTAAGAGATGCCGCTTATAATTGTCAGGGCCACCGTAATAGTCATGAGAACTAATATGAGCTGTCTGTACAGATGTTCGAAGGAATCGTTCCAGAAATGGAACGACCCGACCCCCGCTTCCTTTATGACGATAAAAATGAGTATCACAAAGATAGAGAACATCTGCGAGAAAGTTTTTTGTTTCCCCCCGCGGCCGGCATAGAGGACATTGCCGTTAGCAAGGGCCCTCAGACGTATGCTCGTTATTGTAAGCTCTCTGAGTATTATGATCACCACCATCCAGGCGGGTATCAGCTTCATCTCCACAAAGGCCATAAAGGCGGCCAGGATCAGGATCTTATCCGCCACAGGGTCCATTATCTTACCGAAATCGGAAGTTATGTTGAACTTCTTGGCGATAAGACCATCAAGATAATCGCTTATCGCGGCTATGATGAATATGACCAGCGCCATCACCTTGGCGGTGAAGCCCCCGGAAAAAAGAAAGATCATAAAAACGAATGTAAGGACTATCCGGGATAACGTTATTTTATTGGGGAGGTTCATACCGCTTCTCCCGTAAGATCGTATTCCGCGGCGCCTGTTATTCTTACATCCGCGAATTGTCCCGTTTCAAGACCGTCGCCTTTTATATATATTACACCGTCAACCTCGGGAGCGTCCATATAAGACCTGGCGGAGAAAAGTCCCGGGGAGGAAGGTTCGGGTTCTTCCACAAGTACCTCAAACCTGGATCCCAGGAGTTTCTCGTTGTTCTCCTGTGATATACGCTGCTGCAATCTCATGACCCTGTCAAACCTTTGTTGTTTTGTTTTCAGCGGGACCTGGCCGGGCATGGAGCCGGCCGGAGTGCCGTCTTCTCTGGAATAGATAAAAGCCCCTAGGCGGTCGAAACGCGTCCGCTCGAGGAAGTCTATAAGCTCATCGATATCGTCCTCGGTCTCCCCCGGGAACCCCACTATGACCGATGTCCTCAGAACAACTCCCTCTAAGCCCTGGCGTATACGCCCGATAAGACCCGTGATATCCTTTCTGGTAACGCGCCGGTTCATTTTTTTTAAGATCCCGTCGTTTATATGCTGTATGGGCAGGTCCACGTATCTGCATATATTCTTCGCGGAGGCCATAGTGTCTATCAGTTCGTCGCTGAAATGAGCCGGGTGGGTGTACAGCAGCCTTACCCAGCCGCCGTCCATGACCGCGGAAACTTCACGCAAAAGAGCGGCAAGACCCGATCCGGCGTGGGTATCCATGCCGAAAGACGTGGTATCCTGTCCTATAAGCACTATCTCTTTGACCGGCGAGTTTTCTCTGAGTGATCCTACCTCCCTGACGATCGAAGATATCTCCCTGCTTCGCCTCGGTCCCTTAAGGTCCGGTATTACGCAATAAGAGCACCTGTTCGAACAGCCTTCCTGTATCTTCACGTAAACTGAATACGGGGCTGTCAATATCTCCCGCTTCTGGGTATGATCATAGAGGTACCGGGGGTCGGGACCAACCTCTCTGAGCCTCTCCCCTCGCGATATCAGGTCTAACCGGCCGGGTATATTCAGAAAATCCGAAGTACCGAAAATGCCGTCTATCTCCTTGATCTCATCCATAAGTTCCGAAGGATATCTCTGTGACAGGCAACCCGTAACCACCAGGCGCTTTATCATGCCTGACTTTTTCATTTCCGCGAGCTGCAGGATATGGTCGATCGATTCCTTTCTGGCGTCTTCAATGAAAGCGCAGGTATTGACTATCGCCACTTCCGATCCTTCGGCGCTCTCCGACATGGAAAACCCTTCTTCTTTGAGCTTGCCAATGAGAACCTCACTGTCTACCAGGTTCCGGGGACATCCGAGGCTTAGAACGTATATCTTTTTCATGGAGGGGGTTCTCTACTTGAAACGCTTTACCCAATTATCACCGACACGTATGCCTTCCGACGAGACCTGTATGTTCCTGACCACTCCCGCGGCCACTACGCCTACTTCGCGCTTATTAACTGTAAAATCCAGCATATTGGCTTTTCCCGTCCAGACCGTTATGGTCTCTTCGGAATCCCAGGAACGAGTCTCGCCGTTGGTGAGTATACCGTCAAAAAGCCTGCGGTCACCGGACCGGACCTGCACCCAGACCTCGTCACGGGCTTTCAGAGTAAGCGAAACTGTCTCCGCTACCGGAGCGGGAGTAACCGCGCTCTTTATTCTGGAAACAAGGGTCTTAGACTCGACCAGTTCCGGGGCAGCCGGTGCAGTGGCGGTTTTCTGGGCAGGCTCCACCCTGGAAGAACTTTCGGCTGCCTTATCTTCTCCGGGAGAAGTGAAGACCGCCTTCAAGACCACCAGCAGCACAAAGAAAAGCGCTATCAGCACCCCTGAAAGGAATACCACAAGAGCCACCTGCATCTTTTTTTCTTTTACCTCCGGAGGAACAGATTCCCTTTCACGCTCTTTCTTTATCTCCTTAACGGAAAACTCCCTTATGGGAATAGAGGAAGATAGGGCCTCGTATCTTTTCATGATATCGGACGTATCGAGGGCGAGAAAATCGGAATATTTTTTGAGGAAACTTTTCAGGTAAACGGCCCCAATGTTCTCAAAGGCCCCGTTTTCTATATCACGTATCACTTTAACGTGTATATGCGTTCTCCTGTTGACCTCCTCAACCGTAAATTCCAGTTTACGGCGCTGCTGCAGAAAAAGATCGCCTATCTCTTTTGTTGTCATTTTATGTTTATTCATCCGGCACCTGCGTAACGTCCTCTATCAGGATCTCCCTGGGTTTGGATCCGTTGTAGGGGCCCACTACACCTTCTTCTTCCATAATATCCACCATCCTGGCCGCCCTGGTATAGCCTACCCTGAGTTTTCTCTGTATCATAGAAACTGAAGCCTGTTTTGTCGCTATCACTATTTTTACCGCTTCTTTGTAAAGATCGTCCTTATCCTGCTCTACGCCCGAAGCGGACTTTTTTTCCTGTTTGGATATGGCCTCCTCTATATACTGTGGGCCCGCCTGCGACCTGATAGCTTTGACCATACTCTTTATTTCAGAATCTTCTACAAGGCTGCACTGCCCTCTTATGGGCTGGGACTCCCCCGGCTCCACAAAAAGCATATCCCCCTTACCTAGAAGTTTTTCGGCGCCGTTTGAGTCAAGTACCGTGCGCGAGTCCACCTTGGATGCCACCTTAAAAGATATCCGGGCCGGAAAATTCGCCTTTATGACACCCGTTATCACATTCACTGAAGGTCTCTGTGTAGCCAGAATAAGATGAATGCCGGCCGCTCGCGCGAGCTGGGCTATACGCATTATCGCTCCCTCAACATCCTGCTGCGCGACTATCATGAGGTCCGCGAGCTCGTCGACCAGAACAACTATATATGGGATATTCTCGTCATCTGCCTGCTGTTTGTCTTTGTAAGACGCGAGGTTCCTCACGCCTTTTTCGGCGAACACCTCATATCTTCTGTCCATTTCGCTGACCACCCAGTTAAGAGCCGCGGCCGCTTTTTTTGGATTTGTAACTATAGGAGAGACCAGGTGGGGAATACCCTCGAATATCATCAGCTCTACCCTCTTGGGGTCTATCATAAGGAACTTAAGCTCTTCCGGAGAACAATTAACGAGAAAACTCGATATTACCGCGTTCAGACAGACCGTCTTTCCGGAACCCGTCGCTCCGGCAATAAGAAGATGGGGCATTTTAGCAAGATCGGTTACTATCGGTTTGCCGAATATGTCCTTGCCGAGAGCGAATCTCAGAGGAGAACTCTCCTGTGAATATTCCACGGATTCCAGTATGTCCCTCAAAAGTACCATCTCGCTCTTCTTGTTTGGGACTTCTATACCGATAGTGCCTTTGCCCGGCAGAGGCGCCACTATTCTTATGTTGGCCGAACGCATGGCCAGAGAGATATTATCACCCAGCGAAGTTATTCTGCTCACCTTTGTGCCTACCGAAGGCTCGAGTTCGTACATCGTTATAACCGGGCCTCTGTTTATTTTTGCCACTTTGGCTTCCACCCCGAACTCGAGCAGGGTCCGCTCGAGAGTAGCCGCGTTAAGCTTAAGGTCTTCTTCTCTTTCCCTGGTGTTGGTCTTCGGCGCTGACTTAAGCAAACTGACGGAAGGAAGGACATATTGTTTTCCTCCCCCGTTACCGGTCCCCGCCGCGGGAGAAAGACGCGCGGTCTGCCTGGCGGGCGCTTTTTGGACCTTCTCCGCGGATACTATGCTGGGGCCGGGCGTCTTTGTGTCCGGGTTTTTCCCGGCAGCGGTCTTTCTGGCAAGAGAGGCCGATCGGGCCTCCTCCACCTGTTTTTTTACAGCTTCCAGCTTGCGGGCTATCTCTTCTCTGGCTTCTTTCACTTTGTTCCGACCAGATTCCTTTTGCTCCCGGACAGACACTTTTTTCTCGGGTATGATCGAGTTAACACGGGAAGGAAGGGATCTGACAGACCTGTAGATACCGAGTAACAGTGGAAGCAGAAGGAATTCTGTGGCTATCAGGACGGACAGAAATATCATGGCCACGATAAAGACGGTCGCGCCCGCGTTGCCGAGGTATTCCAGAAGAAAGGCCGAGGTCGCGGATCCTATAACGCCCCCCCGGGAAAACGAAGTCGTCGCGCTTGGTTCCCCTATCATGCTCAGGCTGGCACTCACAGCTGTAACAAGCACCACCGTGCCGAAAGCTTTGAAAGAAACTTTCCTCTGCTCCATTTGCAGAAGACGTGAAATGCCCCACACAAGGGCCAGAAGAGGAATAACGTAGGCGGCCTTGCCCATAACAAAGAGCAGCGCCCCTCCGATATAGGCCCCTGCCAGACCCGCGACGTTCTCGGCAGTCGCGTTAGGCGCGCTGGTATAGAACGACAGGTCCTTGCCCGTAAATGTAAATATGCTGAGAAAAAGGAACAAGCCCAGCGCGAAAAGAACTACCGCTATTATCTCGTTTTTCCTTACCTGGTCCATATCCCCCCGGTTTTATTTCCAGATAAACAAGCCCGCCGCGCCCGCTAAAAAACAATACACACTAAAAACCCACAATCTGGACGCCCTGATGACCTTAAGCAGAAAACTAAGACCGAAAAGCCCGGAAACGAACGCCGCCACCATGCCGGCGGCGTACACAAAAAAAACGCCCGGCTCAAGCGCTTCGGCTCCGCCGGAAATAACTTCATGCAGTGCGGCTCCGGCTATGACCGGTATTGCCATAAGAAAAGAGAATTTGAACGAATCTTCCGCCTTTACTCCCGCCAAAAGACCGGCCGATAACGTTACCCCGCTCCTCGATATACCCGGCAACAGCGCTAATACCTGCGCGAGGCCCACGTTTATCGAACTCAGCAAACCGGGTTTCTTGCCTCCTCCTGACAGACGCTTCATGGCCGAATGACCGGCAAGCAGTACAAGCGCCGTACCGATCAACATAAAACTCACCGCTCTCGGGCTCTGAAAAAGATGGTCCATGTGCTTTCTTATCAGAAGACCCGCCGCTACGGCGGGCAATGTCGCGACCGCCACTAAAAAAGCGAGTTTCGAACCCGCACGCGTAAAAAGAGCTATTATATCTTTCCGAAAAAAGACCAGCACCGCTCCGAGAGTAGCTAAATGGAGACATATATCAAAAAAGATATCCGGTTCCTCAGCGCCGAAAAATGAATGCACGAGAACGAGATGCCCTGAACTTGAAACGGGCAGAAACTCTGTAAGCCCCTGCACAAGACCCGATATCAAAGACTCGAATAAAGTCATATCCGCACGCTACATGCCCGTATGCCCGAACCCGCCGTGAGCGCGTTCCGTTTCATTGAGCTCAACAGCCTCAAGGAACTCAGCCTGCGTAGTCTCTTTTATAACCATCTGCGCCAGACGTATCCCCCTCTTTACGACAAAGTCATCCCTGCCGAGGTTGGTCACTATCAGGTTAAGCAACCCTCTGTAATCACTGTCTATGGTACCTGGGGTGTTTACCAGCGTTATGCCGTGTTTGAGCGCAAGTCCGCTTCTCGGACGGATCTCGGCCTCGTATCCTTCCGGAATCTCCAGATATATTCCGCAGGATATGAGCTTTATCTCTCCGGGGGATATAACCGTGTCGCTTTCCACATCCGCGTAAAGGTCGGCACCGCTTGACCCCGAGGTAGCGTATGCCGGGATTGGGAGGTCTCTGGCGTTATCTTTTCGTTTTATCCTGACTTGTACTTTTGTCAATTTTATGTAATTCTCTTTTATCGTAAGCCTGACCGGACAAGCGGCGTTATTCCTTTTCGGACACAGCCTGCTTGATGCTCAGTTTAACGCGCCCCCTGTCATCTATCCCTATCAGCTTTACTTTGACTTCCTGTCCTTCTTTGACCGCGTCCTCGACGTTCTTTATGTATTTCCCGGAAAGTTCCGAAACATGCACAAGACCTTCCTGCCCTGGCAGAAATTCGACGAAAGCTCCGAAATCCATCAACTTTACCACCCTGGCGTCATAGATCCTGCCGATCTCCGGTTCCTCTATGATGGCCTCGACCATCGCTACCGCCTTATCGAGTGATTCCTTATTGGAAGACGCTATCTGGCAGGTGCCGTCATCTTCTATGTTGATGTCGGCCCCTGTAGAGGCTATTATCCCGCGTATTACCTTACCGCCCTGGCCGATAACATCTCTTATCTTGTCTGTCGGCACCATGATCGTTACTATCCTCGGCGCGTTAGGCGACATTTCCTTGCTGGGTTCGCTAATGGTCTGTTTCATGTGCTCTAAAAGCTGTATTCTTGCCTTCTTCGCG
>CAYVIW010000010.1:0-48402 GCA_964451815.1 uncultured Planctomycetia bacterium
ATAGCGTTAGTTATTTTCGCGGTCAAGAGGATCCTGAAATCCTTCATGACTGTCCTGGCGCCCGAGTACGGTATATTGCAGAACGGGCTGGTCGAGAAAATATACGAAAAGCGCATCCTGGAAAAAGGGCCCAAAGTGGTTGTAATAGGCGGAGGCACGGGGCTTTCCACTCTGCTTACGGGTCTCAAGCATAGGACAAGCAATATCACGGCGATAGTCACCGTGGCCGATGACGGCGGGTCGTCCGGACGGCTCAGGGAAGAGTTCGGTGTGCTTCCCCCGGGAGACATACGTAACTGTCTTGTCGCGCTTTCCGATTCCGAAGACGTGCTTGGTCCGCTTTTTCAGTTCCGGTTCACGGAGGGTAGGGGGCTTGACGGGCATAATTTCGGGAATCTTTTTATTACGGCGCTTGCCAGAGTAACGGGTGATTTTGCCAGGGCGATAAGAGAATCCAGCAAGGTATTGGCGATAAGGGGAAAAGTTTATCCGGCTACTCTCGAAACGGTAAAGCTTGTGGCCAGAAGGGAGAGCGGGAAAGAGATAGAGGGAGAAAGCAGGATACGTGATGAAAAAGACAGCCCCATAGACCGTATCTTCCTTGTACCGGCCGATTGCAAGGCTACCGAAGAGTCAGTGCAGGCGATAAAAGAAGCCGATGCTATAATACTGGGACCGGGAAGTCTTTATACCAGCGTTATGCCCAACCTTCTTATAGAGGGCATAAAGAATGAGATAGCCAGGTCGCGGGCGACAAAAATATATATATGCAATATAATGACGGAGGCGGGTGAGACTGACGATTATTCCGTCAGCGATCATGTTAAAGCGATCTTAAAGCACACACGCCCCGGGGTCGTTAACTGCTGTATAGCCAACGTGGCCCCGATACCCAAAGATTTTTACGAAAAATATAAGGGCAAAGAGCAGTATCCGGTGAAGCTGGACAGCATGGACGAAAAATGGTTCACCGACGAGAAGATCAGGGTCGTAAGATCCCACATAGCCGGGGTCAAGGAGTTCGTCAGGCACGACCCTGTAAAATTGACCAATATTATGATGGACATAATCTATGAAAACAGGTAAAACTCCTGTCGGGGTAAAAACAAGACTGGCCATGGCTTTTCACGGGTTTCAGCCGGTATTTAATTTCGAGGGCGAGCTGGAAAAAGCTTTCGCCGCGTCATATGAGCCGTTCCTGGGGGTTTTGAAGGACTTTCCCGGCATAAAAGGCTCGTTCCATTTTTCCGGGAACATGCTGGAATGGTTCGAAAAAAGGCACCCGGAATATTTGAACCTTTTAAGGTTTATGGTCGACAGCGGTCAGATAGAGATCATAGGGGGCGGGTTTTTTGAGCCCGTAATGGCTCTGATACCCGAGCGTGATGCTCACGGTCAGATAGAAATGATGAACCGTGTGGTTGAGAGGATATTCGGAGAGCCCCCTAAAGGGGCATGGACTACCGAAAGGGTATGGGGATCGGACCTGGCCGATACTCTTTCGGCCAGGGGAATAAAGTATACCATACTTGATGACCACCACCTGTTATCGGCCGGCATGGATCAGTCCAGTGTATTCGGACCTTGCCGGACCTGTGGAGATAATTCTCAAATGGTACTGTTCCCGGCTCTTACACGTTTCAGGTATACCATGCCGTTTCGCCGTCCGGAAGAGACAATAAATTATATCAAAAACACCGTCTCTTCGGGCGGCCGGGATGAGTTCTCTTTCTTTTTCGCCGACGACCTTGAGAAATTCGGAGCCTGGCCCCGTACTTATGGACATGTTTATAAAAAGGGCTGGCTGAGAAAATTCTTTACCCTGCTTGAAGAGAACTCTGATTGGCTCGAGATATCCACATATTCTGAAGTAATGGATTCCGCACGTGTGGAGGATATCGGCAGGCTTTCCGGGGAAAGTTATCCCGAGATGGAAGAATGGAGCGGAGGACGGTTCAAGAATTTTCTGACGAAATATCCTGAATCCGGGCGCATGCATAAAAGGATGCTGTCTGTGAGCGACATGGTGGAGGCCGCCGGTTCTCTTGTCGGAGCCGGAAAGGATAGATCATCCCTCCGGAGCGCAAGGGAAGAGCTTTTTAAAGCTCAGACGGGATGTCCCTACTGGCACGGGACATTCGGGGGTGTGTACCTGCCGCATCTTCGTTCGGGCGTTTACAAACATCTGATAAAGGCCGAAAACATGATAGACGGAGCCATGGGCGCCGTTCCTTACGGGGTGAGGGCCGTCCAGAAAGACCCGGCGTGTGGAAAAGGCGAAGTGGTTATAAGCAACAGGCATCTCAGGGTTTACGTGCGGCCTTCGCGGGGAGGTGCGGTGGAGGAGATAGACCATAGAAAAGAGAATGTGAACCTGGTCAACTCTTTTTCCCGGCGCAGAGAAGAATACCATAAGAAACTGGAGAAGGGGCATGCTTCCATAATTCGACGAGCGAGAAAAGCCGCGCTTAACGGGGATTTCGCTGACATACACGAAGTTCTTGGTGTCAGGGAAAGAGGGCTCGGAAAGATGCTCTCTTATGACGGGTATAACAGGGGATGCTTCCTGACCCACGTAATGGCCTCCGGGGATCCATGGAAGTGTCTGGCGAACTCGCGCGGCATCCGTTCTGACGCGGGATTCCTTTCGGGGCGCTATTCTTCAGAGACCATGAGCGGCAGTGACCTCATAACTCAGATCTCTTCCCGGAGAGATAAAATATTTCTTCGTAAAGGCGAGTCCATGGATATCGAAGTGGTCAAAAAAATAACCGTGGGAACCACGCCTTCAATAACGTTTTCGCAGGAGATCTTCAGGCATGACGGTGCAGGTGATCTTGAGCTGCCCGGATGGGCCGCCGAGTTCAATTTTTTGATATGGGACGCTTCTGTCATAAGATCTCCCAGGATGTTCGAGGCCGACCGCTTCGCGCTCAAAGACAGGTATTCGGGGATTTGCGTGGATGTCTTAATGGACAGGCGCTTTACAGTGGTCCAGTATCCGGTATACACCGTCAACGAGACAGAGTATGGCCTGGGTAAGACCTTTCAGGGCATCTCCGTGCTTATAGGGGATCACGCGATCTTCAGAAAAACCCGGGAAAAAGAACAAATGCGGATAACCGCCGCTATAGGATAAAAATGTCTTTACTGAAAAAAGAGATCGTTATAAAGAACAGGACCGGGCTGCACGCCAGGCCGGCGGCGCTTTTTGTGCAGATAGCCAATAAGTTCGAAAGCGACATAGCTATAATAAAGGACGGCCAGGAAGTTAACGGTAAGTCAATAATGGGTATATTGATGCTTGCCGCCGAAAAAGGAGCCGAGGTAACACTGGTGGTCGACGGCGATGACGCCGAGACGGCGATGAAAGAGCTTTCGGAAATACTTCTTCACGACATAGAGCAGGAGGCTCTGTGAGCAAAACGCGAAAATAAGGAAAAAAATGCCTAAAAGAAGCGAAAAAAACAACGTTAAACAGATCCAGCTCAAGGGTATACCCGCGGCTCCCGGCATAGTCGTGGGAAGGGCCCATATTTTCGGGACCCAGGCGATGAGACCGACGGAACGGGTAATAACCGAGAAAGAGATACCGCGGGAAATAGAGAAGTTCAAAAAAGCTCTCAGCAAGACGCGCAAGGAACTGCTCGATATAGAGAAGAAGATCTCAAAAGAGATGGGAGTGGAGCACGGCAGGATATTCGGCGCTCATCTTCTGGTGCTTGAGGACAGCGTGCTTATCAACGAGGTAATAACCCGGCTGAAGAAGACAAGAAAAAACATTGCTTTTGTCTTTACGGAAGTTCTCAACAAATACATATCCGCGTTATCCGGGGCCAAAGACGAGTATTTGAGAGACCGGATAACCGATATCACCGACGTGGCCAAACGGGTACTGAAAAACCTGATAGGCACCAGGGAAAAGAACCTGGAAGATCTAGAGGAAAAGTGCGTGGTCATAGCTTATGACCTGTCGCCATCGGATACCGCCATGATGCATAGAGGCCGTGTCCTGGGTTTTGCCACGGATATAGGCGGCAGGACCTCTCATACCGCCATAATGGCTAAATCTCTTGAGATACCCGCTGTTGTGGGGCTCGAGACGGTCACTGATATTATCAAGGATGGCGACCAGGTCATACTGGACGGCATACACGGCATGGTGATCGTGAACCCGACACCTAAAGTAATAAAGAAATACACCGAAGATAAAATAAAATACGAGGGCATAGAACGCGAGCTTATAGAGCTCAAGTCCCTTCCCGGGGAGACGCTTGACGGCAAGAAGATCATCGTCGCGGGCAACATAGAGCTTCCCGAGGATGTCTCAAGTGTAATATCGCACGGCGCCCAGGGCATCGGTCTTTACAGGACCGAATATTTTTATATGAACCGCAGCGATCTTCCCACGGAGGAAGAGCAGTTCAACGCATACAGGTCCGTGGCCACAAGAATGAAACCAGCCCCGGTAACAGTACGAACCCTGGACCTGGGCGGGGACAAGTTCCTTTCCCAGCTCGATGTTCCCAGGGAGATGAACCCGTTCCTCGGTTGGCGGGCTATACGTTTCTGTCTTGCAAGACCCGACATATTCAAGGTCCAGCTCCGGGCTATGTTGAGGGCCTCCGCTTACGGTAACCTCAAGATAATGTATCCCATGATCTCGGGGGTGTCCGAATTTAATCAGGCCAACGGTTTGCTTGAGGAGGTAAAGGAAGAATTGCGCGCGGAAAAGATACCATTTGACGAAGAGATCCCCGTGGGAGCCATGATAGAGGTGCCGTCGGCCGCGATAACCAGTGACATAATCGCCAAACAGGCCTCGTTCTTCAGTATCGGGACCAACGATCTGATACAGTATTCGCTGGCGGTCGACAGGGTCAACGAAAAGATAGCGTATCTTTATGAACCCGCGCATCCGGCCGTTCTTAATCTTATAAAGATGGTGATCGATAACGGGCACAGGGAGGGTATACCGGTAGGCCTGTGTGGAGAGATGGCCGGTGATATCTCTCTGACTATGATACTTATGGGTCTGGGGCTCGACGAGTTCAGTACTTCGCCCATAGCCGTCCCTGAGATCAAAAAAGTGGTGCGTTCTGTGAACTATTCTAAAGCTAAAGAGGTGGCGGAGATCGCCATGAAGTTCACCACAGGGGAAGAGGTAAGGGATTTCGCCAGGAAAAAATTGATGGAACTTGTGCCGGATCTGGGCATAGAACTTCTTTAGCCGCGCCGGGCGAGTAAAACGAAAGGATCGATATGAAAGGACTTATATTAGCCGCGGGATACGGTACAAGGTTGTATCCTCTTACTCTGGACCGACCCAAACCACTTGTAAAGGTGGGAGGTAAAACCATTCTTGAGAGGCTGCTCAAAAAAATAGAGTCTCTCCAGGCGTGTGACGAGGTTTACATAGTGACCAACGATAAGTTCTACGGGATGATAGCCAGGTGGGTCAGGGACAGGAGTTTTTCGTTCGAGCTGAAGGTCATAAATGATATGACCACTTCCAACGAGGACCGGCTCGGCGCCATAGGCGACATAAACCTTGTTCTCGGGAAAGAAAAACCCAAAGATGATGTTCTGATAGTCGCGGGAGACAACCTTTTTGAGTTCGATATATCGGATTTTGTATCCAAGGTCAGAACGGCCGACAAATTCGGCGTGGCGCTTTATGATGTCAAAAACGGAAAACTCGCGCAGAAATACGGCATAGTATCGCTTGACGAAAAAAGCCATATATTAGATTTTCAGGAAAAACCCCAGAGTCCCAAAAGCACCCTGGCTTCCACGGGGATATATTTTTTCCCGAAGACCAAGCTGTCTATGCTTGATGATTATATGGAAACGGGTCTTGCCAAGGACGCTCCGGGAAATTTCGTTAAATGGCTTTCCGAGAACGAAAAAGTCTACGGCTATGTGTTCGACCAGGGATGGTACGATATAGGCGACAAGAGCTCGCTTGAAAAGGCTGACATAGAATACCGGGAAAAGGAAATGTAGTTTTTCGGCCGCAAAGGCCCAAAATAAAGAAGGGAGAGAGATGAAGAACAAATATCTATTTACATCAGAAAGCGTTACCGAGGGACATCCTGACAAGGTATGTGATCAGATATCCGACGCGATACTGGACGCGATCTATAAAGAAGATCCGTCGGGGAGAGTGGCATGCGAGGCAATGGTAACCACAGGGCTCGCGATGGTCGCCGGGGAGATCACTACCTCCTGTTATGTTGATATACCAAAGGTTGTGAGAGGTACCATAAAGGAGATAGGATACACAGACGCCGCGTTCGGGTTCGATTATCTTACTTGCGGTGTGATAACTTCGATCCAGGAACAGTCACCCGATATCGCCATGGGCGTTGACCCGGGCGGAGCGGGAGACCAGGGCATGATGTTCGGCTACGCGTGCGATGAGACCAGAGAACTTATGCCGCTTCCGATAATACTTTCCCACAGGCTGTCGAGGCGACTTGCAAAAATAAGGAAAGAAGGATTGGTGGACTACTTGAGACCCGACGGCAAAAGCCAGGTCACTGTTGAGTATAGTGACGGCGGACCCGTGCGGATAGAGGCCATAGTTGTAAGCGCTCACCACTCTCAGGCCGTCAAGATGAAAGATCTTCAGGCTGATATGAAGGAGCTTGTCATAAAAGATGTCGTTCCGGCTGAACTGGTTGACGCCGACACGAAGATATTCATCAACCCCACGGGAAGGTTCGAGGTCGGGGGGCCTCACGGTGATACCGGAGTTACCGGAAGAAAGATAATAGTTGATACTTACGGCGGTGTCGGAAGCCACGGCGGAGGGTGTTTCAGCGGTAAGGATCCCACAAAAGTGGACCGCTCAGCTTCATATATGGCGCGTTATGTAGCCAAGAACATAGTGGCTTCAGGCCTTGCCTCAAGATGCGAAGTGCAGTTCGCCTACGCGATAGGGGTCCCGGAACCGGTAAGCGTCATGATAAATACGTTCGGTACGGGCAAACTTGCCGAAGAAAAGATGGTGGCTCTTGTAAAAGAGAAGTTCGATCTTACCCCGGCCGGCATAATAGAGAAACTCAAGCTGAGGCGGCCGATCTACAGAAAGACGGCCGCGTACGGTCATTTCGGACGCGACGAAGAAGGCTTTACCTGGGAAGAGACCGATATGGCGGATGCCCTTGCTAAGGCGGCATGACCGCTGTCGATCCGTCGAAGACATAACAAGGCACGTTAAGCTGAGCGAGGCCGCCGAAGGCTGGGAGACGAAGTTTTTTCCTCTTCCGAGTTCAGCGCTAAAAACTAATTTCAAGGAGACAGATAAATGGCCACGACCACACAGGACTACAAGATAAAGGATATAAACCTGGCCGATTTCGGCAGAAAAGAGATAACGATAGCCGAAAAGGAAATGCCGGGGCTTATGTCCGTGAGAGCAAAATATTCGGGAAAGAAACCCCTCAAAGGCGTAAGGATAATGGGGTCTCTGCATATGACCATACAGACCGCGGTGCTTATAGAGACACTCCGTGAACTGGGTGCCGATCTGAGGTGGGCGAGCTGTAATATCTTTTCAACGCAGGATCATGCCGCCGCGGCTATCGCCTCATCAGGCGTTCCTGTTTTCGCCTGGAAGGGCGAGACACTTGAAGAGTACTGGTGGTGCGCGGAAAAGGCGCTTACCTTCCCGGGCGGCAAGGGGCCCAATCTTGTTGTGGACGACGGCGGCGACGCGACGTTAATGCTTCATCTTGGATGCGCCGCGGAAAAAGACCCGTCCGCGCTTGATCGCGAGCCCGACGGCGAGGACGAAGAAGCTCTTATCAATGTCCTTAAAAGATCGCTAAAGGATACCCCGGGGAAATGGACGGCCATGATAAAAGAGTGGAGGGGCGTTTCAGAAGAGACCACTACCGGGGTCAACAGGCTTTACCGCATGATGAAGAACAATGAGCTCCTGGTCCCGGCGATGAACGTGAACGATTCGGTCACCAAGTCAAAGTTCGATAATCTCTACGGATGCCGCGAATCGCTGGCCGACGGTCTCAAAAGAGCTATGGATGTAATGATAGCCGGCAAATTTGCGGTAGTGTGCGGATATGGCGATGTCGGCAAAGGTTCGGCGCAGTCTCTCAGGGCGCTCGGAGCCCGGGTCATAATAACGGAAATAGACCCTATCTGCGCTTTGCAGGCGGCTATGGCCGGGTATGAGGTGGCCACGGTAGAAGATACGCTCGGCAAGGCCGACATATACGTTACCGCCACCGGCAACAGGGATATAATCCGTATAGAACACATGAAAAGCATGAAAGACCAGGCCATAGTCTGCAACATCGGGCATTTTGATAATGAGATACAGGTGGCGCCGCTTGAGGGGTTTCCTGGCATCCAGAAAGTCAACATTAAACCTCAGGTCGATAAATATATTTTCCCCGATGGCAGGGAGATATTTCTTCTCGCCGAAGGGCGGCTTGTTAATCTGGGATGCGCCACAGGACATCCTTCTTTTGTGATGTCAAATTCCTTTACCAACCAGGTGCTCGCCCAGCTGGACCTCTGGGAGAAGCGTGACAGTTACGAGAAAAAGGTCTATACGCTGTCTAAGCGTCTGGACGAGGAAGTGGCGCGGCTGCATCTTGAAAAGATAGGGGTGAAGCTTACAAAGATGACGGACCAGCAGGCTGATTACATAGGCTGTCCGGTAGAAGGACCTTACAAACCGGATCATTACAGGTATTGATCCGTAGGGGGAACGCGCGGGGGGTACGCGCCGGGTGAAAATAGTTCTTAAACTCGTGTGAGATCCGAGGTGAGGTGTATATGAAAAAAAAGATAAATAGGATAGGAGTTCTTACTTCCGGCGGTGACGCCCCCGGTATGAACGCGGCCATCCGCAGTGTTGTCAGAAGAGCCATATTCGCGGGTCTCGAGGTGAGGGGGATACTCAGGGGCTACGAAGGCCTCATCGCCGGCGAGATCATAGAGATGAACTCGCGCAGCGTAAGCAACATACTTTCAAGAGGCGGCACCATACTCAAAACGGCCCGCTCCGCGGAGTTCTTGACAAAAGAAGGCCAGGCCAAAGCGGTCAGGTCTGTCTCCGAGAACGGCCTGGACGCCATTGTGGTCATAGGCGGGAACGGGTCTTTTCAGGGCGCTATGGCCCTTGAAAAAACCTGGGACATAACGACTATAGGCGTACCCGGCACCATAGATAACGACCTGGGCGATACGGACTATACCGTCGGATGTCATACGTCGGTCGACACCGTTCTTAATGCCGTCGACAAGATCCGAGATACGGTAACAAGTATGGAGCGGGTCTATGTGATAGAGGTCATGGGCCGGGAAGAGCCTTATATCGCGGTTATGGCCGGGCTGGCCGGAGGAGCTGAAGAGGTTCTGTACCCCGGAAGCAAGGTAGACATGAAAACCGTCGCCGCTGAAATAAAAGAAGCCGAGGCAAAAGGTAAGAGGAGCTGGATAATAATCCTTTCCGAAGGTTACGGCAATGCAGCGGCCATGTCCGATCAGATCTCCGATATAACGGGTTATGAGGTAAGACCCGTTACGCTCGGTCACATCCAGCGGGGCGGTTCGCCTAACGCTCCCGACAGGGTTCTGGCCTCTATAATGGGCGCAAGAGCCGTAGAAGCCCTGCTTGCCGGCGAACGAGGCAAAATGGTGGGCATAAAAAGCCAAGGGCTGCACCTTGTCCCTTACAAGAAGGCGTGTTTCGAAAGGGACAAAGACCTGGAGCTTCAGGAAACATTGTACTCGCTCACCAAACTGCTCGCTTCTTGATATGAGAATACTCACCAAATACATGCTGAAGGAAATGGGCGGTCCTTTTCTGGGGGCGCTTTTTGTGCTTACCCTGATACTTGCCGCCGGCAATATAATACAGACCGCCGACATGGTCATGAACAAGGGCGTTGATATCATTGATGTGGTCAAGGTGTTTTTTCTGTTTCTGCCGTATGTTCTTATCTTTACAATACCCATATCGGTGCTTGCCGGTGTATTGCTCGGGTTCGGAAGGCTCTCGGGCGACAACGAGGTCACGGCCATACGGACCAGCGGGATAAGCCTCCGCAAAGTGATATTACCTGTTATCATCTGCGGTTTCATTGTCAGCCTGGCCAATATCCCCCTTAACGACAGGGTGCTCCCGGAATCGGAGTTCGCCGCCAGAAAACTTCTTAAGAAAATAGGCATTGCCAACCCCACCGCTCTTCTGGAACCGGGAGTTTTCATCAAGGGTTTCCAGGATTACATAATCTTTGTTCATAAAGTGGACGGGAATAAACTTGAGAATATAAGGATATACCAGCCCAGAGAAGGGAAAGCCACACGCACCATAATAGCCGAGTCCGGAAGGGTGGTACCTCTCCCCGAGGAGAACAGCGTGAAGCTTATGCTCTTCGAGGGCACTGCCGACGAAATATCGCCGGAAAACCCGGACGAGTTCTACAAACTTACGTTCAAAAATTACCAGATGACGCTCGACCTGGATAATGCTGTAGACACTTCGAACATCCAGAAAAAAGCCAGAGAAAAAAGCATAAAGGAATTGAGAGAGGAGATCTCCGATCTGGATAAGGCCTCAAGAAGGGTTTTGTCGCTGAAGATAGAGCTGCACAAAAAAATAGCGCTCGCTTTCTCGAACCTTGTCTTTGTATTGGCAGGTATCCCCATAGCCATAACCACACACCGCCGGGAAAAGTTCATAGGTTTCGGGCTGGCTATAATCATTTTTCTTCTTTATTGGGGTATAATGCTCGGGGGAATAGCTTTTGCCGTGCATGGCAGCGTGCCTCCCTGGCTTGGCGTTTGGGCGGCCAATATAGTTGTCCTGTCTCTGGGGCTTACGCTTTTCTGGAAACTTCTCAGGAAATAAAAAAATGGTAATAATCCAAAAATACATACTCAAGAACTATCTGATGAGTTTTGCTTTCTGTATCGCGCTTCTTATGGTTATAGGCGTGATCGGAGATATTTTGAGTTTTTTAGAGAACATCTTCAAGGAAAATATCCCGGTAAGCAGCATACTGGCCTTTTATTTCTACCTGGGGCCTTTCGCGTTCGTTCATATGGTGCCGTTCGCCAGTCTTCTCGCCGCGGTCTATGTTTTTAATTCGCTGAGCAAGAACCACGAGGTCACGGCTGTCATAACCAGCGGCCTGAGCCTCTGGACCCTGCTTAAACCGGTCATGATGGTAACGCTTCTTTTTTGTCTCGCCACATTTATAGTCAACGACAGGGTCGTGCCAAAGGCCATGGAAAAGGCCGAGACCATCCGGCGGGAAGAACTTGAGAGCGGTCGTGATGGAACAGGCAAAAAGCATACTATAAGGGACATGACCGTTTACGGCAAAGCCGGCCAGGTCATCTTCGCGAAGTCGTTTGATACCAAAGAGAACGTTCTTACGAATTTTATACTTCACGGAGAAGACGTCACTCATTCCGTGACCGACAAGATAAGCGCAAGATTAGTAAGATGGGACGGCGCCGGCAGCTGGATAGGGGAAGACGTTATAGTTTTCAGGGTAGACACTCAGGGAAATTTCAAGGCTGAACCCGAGGTTTACCGAAAAAGAAAAATAATGATAACCGAAACCCCCGAAGATCTCAGGAAGGTCCAGTCTGATCCCCGGTTCATGACCTTCGTGCAACTCAGGGATTATCTTAAGCTTCTCAAAACAGGCTCAAAGGAGACTTTCAGGCGCCTCAGCGTGGACCTCAATTACAAGCTGGCCTTTCCTTTTACGGCCCTCATAACGGTCCTTATAGGCGTTCCGTTCAGCATAGAGACCGGCCGCGGGAATGCTCTTATCGGCATGGCCCGGGGTATAGCCATAGCCATGCTTTATCTTCCGGCTGTAGCCATAGCCCTCGCGCTGGGCAAGGGAGGATATATCCCCCCCGTACTCTCGGCCTGGATCTCACTGATCCTCTTCGCCCTTCTGGGCATGTACTACGTCAACAAAAAAAGCTAACCCCTTCATTTAAAACCCCTTAATCAACCTGGTTAAATCAACCTGGTTAATTTAACCAGGTTGATTTGATTTTTTATCAAATTTAGCGCGGAAAATGGCCAAAATTTGATTTTTTATCAATTCAACCTGGCAATTTTAACCAGGTTGAATTGAGGGGGGTTGGATCTTGTGAATTCTTGTCTGATCCTGGATCAGGAGAGGCTGTCGATGAGGGCGCGGGCCTTGACCAGGGTTTCATTGTATTCCGCCTCGGGGTCCGAGTCGGATACTATCCCGCCGCCGGCGCCGAAGTAAAGTTCGCTGCCCTTGAGCACCATTGTCCTTATGGCTATATTGAGGTCCATGGTGCCGTGAAAACTCAAATATCCTATGGCGCCGGTGTAAACTCCTCTTGAGGTGGGCTCGAGGCTGTCTATTATCTCCATGGCCCTTATTTTGGGGCAGCCCGTTATTGAGCCGCCCGGAAATACCGCTTTCAATATATCTATGTTATCGGTGCTGTCGGTGACCTCACCCCGCACTACGCCTATTGTCTGGAAAACCGTAGGGTAGGTCTCTATGCGTCTTTCTTCTATGACCTTTACCGAGCCCGGTACGGATATCCTGCCGAGGTCATTGCGTTCGAGGTCCACGATCATCAGAAGCTCCGATATGTCTTTCTGGCTTTTTTCAAGTTCGCGGCGTATGGCCGCGTCTTCTTCGGGCGTAGCGCCGCGGGGCCGGGTGCCTTTCATGGGCCTGGTCTCTATGCTTGTGCCGCGACGCCTTATGAAAAGTTCGGGCGAGGACGATATCACGGCATGGTCGCCGGCATCGAGGTACGCGCTGAAAGGCGCGGGGTTTATGGCGTTGAGCTTGCGGTAAAGGGCGTATCCCGGCGCGTTCCATTCTGTTTTGAACCTTTGCGACAGGCAGGCCTGGTATATGTCGCCGGCCCTTATATGCTCGAGCACCTTCTCAACGGCCCTGATGTATCCGGACCTGGTGAAATTGGAGATGATATCATGGCCTCCCGCCGGGCGCGGTGGCGTTCCCGCCGGGGCACAAGGGCGACGTGCGGGCCCGGCGAGAGCTTCTTTTACCTCGCGTATAAGTTCAGAAGAAGTTCTATGTCCGGGTCCGTCCAGATCAAGGGCGCTTATATGCGCTTTGCCCGGGTCCATCCGGTCGAAGACAATAATGACCCGGTAGAGCGTAAAATACATATCCGGGATATTAAGGTCGTCATGGGCCATCCGGGGAAGGTCCTCAAGCATGTTCTTCAGGTCATATGAAAAGTAACCGATGCCTCCGGATATGAAGGGGAAAGGGGTGTCATTGGTGAATCTGTACGAGCCCAGTACCGATCTCAGCGTCTCGAAAGCGTTACCCTGGGCTTTTATTTTTTGACCTCCCAGAGATATCTCAAGGAACGGCCCTTTGCTTTTCAGAGAGAAGAAGGGCTCCAGGCCTATAAAACTGTACCTTGCGGCGTCGCCCTCAAGTGAGCTCGAGAGCAAGGCCGACCCGGGCATGTCCGCGAAAAGAGCGAAGGCCTCTTCCGGAAGCAGCGGGGAAGATACAGTTTCTATTTTTGGGGAAGATATTATTCCGGGCAGGTAGGCGCGCATTTCTTTTTACCGAGGTCCTTGTTTTTCGGGCCTGATACGGTTTTCGGCGGTATCGCCCGGGAACGACATATCGATAAGGTCACCGAGGGCTTTTTTGTATTCTGATCGCATCTTGAGGCCGGAAACTATATTTCGCGATTCTCTAAGCAGCGACATGGCAAGGTCGCGGCAGTACACGTGGCTTCCGGACTTTTTTATCAGGTCCCTTACTTTAACGAGGTCCGCGCGTGACTTGCGCTTTTTTGACAGGATCCGGCTCAAGGTCTTTCTGTCAGGAGCTTTCAGCCTTTCATAGGCTTTCCAGACAAGCAGCGTTTTTTTTGATTCATCAAGGTCCGAAAGTATGGGTTTTCCGGTCTTTTTGCTTGTTGAAAATATGTCAAGCATGTCATCCTCGAGCTGGAACGCCTGCCCCAGCATTATCCCGAGGCGGGAGATCTTGCCGATCTCTTTTTTGTCGGCTCCGGCCAGGAAGGCGCCTATCGTAAGAGGCGACTCAAAAGTGTATTTTGCCGTTTTCAATATATAGGTAAGCAGAACATCCCGTTTTTTCACATTCTCTATGGGCGTTATGTTGTTCACAACGTCTATGAACTCTCCCATGCCGGTCGAGGCCATCACTTTTGTGAACTCTAAAAGGGCCATCTCTTTGCGGTCGCCGGGCGCGTTAATGGACATAAGGGCCTCTACGGCGAGAGCAAAGATAACGTCACCGGCAACTATCGCCAGGCTGGAGCCGATGGGGTCGGTGCCGGCCACGCGTAATTTTTTATTGAATACCCTGTGAAGGGTCGGTTTGCCGCGCCTGAGGGAAGAGCTGTCTATAACGTCGTCATGCACCAGAAGAAAAGCGTGCAGGAGCTCGAACGCGAGAGAAGAGCGAAGGAGCTTCTCGTACGGGTAGAGTTTCTTGTCGTCGTAACCCATACAGCTTAATACGAAAAGAATGGGTCTTATGCGTTTTCCGCCGCGCCTGGTGAATTCGGATATGCCGCTGTACAGAGCGGGCGAGGTCCGCTTTAGACCTATCCGCCGGTCGGCCTCTTCGAGGTAAGAGACCAGGGCGAGATCGATGTCTTTTTTAAGCCCGCTGAGCATATTCACACTTTAGCATAATAGCGCTCCGGCGACAACAGGGAAATCGCGGCTTTTAAATATCTTGCCCCGGGAGGATTTATATGATATTTTCGTATCATGATGCCGCGCAAGTTCAAGAGCCTCACAAACAGGATCCCCGAAAAGTATCTTGAGGAATTCAAAAAAGAACAGACCTCTTTTATAAGGAGCAGGGTCAGGTTCCTTTGCATAATAACGGTGTCCATATACTTTCTGATCCTGATGCTCGATATGGCGATCAACCGGTATTCTTTTCTCGCGATCGAGACAGGCGCCGGGATAGTTCTGATGATGGCGGGGATCATCACTCTTTACGTTGGAAGGCGGGTCAAAAGCCTTGCCGGGGCTAAGATGACGGCGTACATGTTCACGCTGGTGCTTATGATGGTAATGCTGAGGGTAGGGATAGACTATTCGGGCGACCCACTTATAAGTTCGGCCGGATATGTCTTTACGCTTTTTCTGGTCACAATAACCATACCATGGAAACCCCTTGAGGTCGTACCTTTATGGCTTATGCACGCGGCCGTTTTTACCGGAGAGTTCCTTTTTGTCAGACATGCTTCGGAGACTTTCTCTTTTCACCAGTACATTAACGCTGAGATATTTATTTTTGTCACGTTCTTTCTCTGCGTGGTGGTGAGAAAAAAAGAAACAGAAAGAGATGTGGAGAATTTCATATTGCTCAAACAAGTGGAGGAGAAGAACCGCCAGGGCCTCAAGGAGCTCGAATGGGCCCGCCAGGTCCACATGACCATAATCCCGCCTCCCGTAAGCACGGACCTTTTGGATATATCGGTTACATATCTGCCCGTATTCTACGTGGGAGGAGACTATGCCAGATATGTTTTTCTTGGAGAAGATAGTGTAACGTTCATGATCAGTGACGTCACCGGGCACGGAGTTCCCGCGGCGCTTCTTGTTAACCGTATCCATTCGGAATTCGAGCGTATAGCTAAAGAGGGTAAGGAGCCGGGCATACTGATGAGGGATCTCAACGTGTTCATAAAAGAGGATTTCGAGGGCTCCGAGATGTACCTGACAGCTTTTTGCGGTCATCTGGACCTTAAAAAGATGAAGTTTCTGTATTCCAATTACGGGCACCCGCCGCAGTACCTGTATGACGCTAACTCTTCCTGTATAAAGGCTTTTCCGGCCGATACAGGCATGCTTGGCTTGCCTGTTGAGGACAGCCGGGTGTATCAGGCCTCGCAAGACGTCCATATAGGAGACAGGATACTGCTTTATACGGACGGCGTTACCGAAACCACCAATGCCACCCGGGAAGAATACGGCGCCCGGCGTATCAAGGAATTTCTGACGTCTAACTGCAAAAATCCGGTTTCCGGGTTCAGTGAAGAGCTTATGTGCTCGCTTGAAGCCTTCAAGGCCGGTGATTTTAAAGATGATATATGTATCATGGACATTCTTATAAAGGGTCAGTCGGCGTTCCTCGGTTGGCATAAGCACTAAATTGCTTGAAAAGGCCCGCTTATCGGGTATAATACCTATTCCACGTTATTCACTGTTAAAAATAGTTCGCAGGAGGGATAAATGAAACCCAGAAAGAATTATCGCGCGAGACCAAAAAAGTCCGGGGCGAAAAGGAACTACAGGATAAAAACCCAGAAAGAACGGCTTGTTGCCGCCGGTGTGGAACCAGAGAAGCTCAAGCACATTACGGTGGTCGAGATCAGGGAACTGCTCAAAAAGACAGCCATGAGAAAAAGGGGCAGCGCGACAGCCGCGGCCGCCAAAAAAAAAGCGGCTAAGAAGACCAAAAGCGCCCCTAAAGCGAAAAAGGCGTGAACCTTGAGTAAGAAACCAGGCTTTGGCGGGCTATCTTCTCCCAGGAGAACTTTTCCCAGGCGGTCTTAAGGCCTTTCGCGGCTATCCTCTTCCTGAAGCTGTGGTTCCGGTTAAGTATCATGAGGGCCCAGCCCAGGTCCTTTTTATTTGAAGGATTCACCAAAAGACAGTCCTTTTTGTTCTTCAGGTATCTTCCCAGCCCAGCCCTGTCGCTTACCACAAGAGCCGTACCACATGCCATCGCCTCGGCCCCGGTCATGCCGAAAGGCTCGAATTTCGAAGGCAGAACAAAGAACCTGGCCTTTCTGTAAAAAGTGGGCATAAGGCTGTCCTTTATATACCCTAAAAAGAAAACGCGGTTCTTTATTCCCAGTTCATCCACCATGCCGGAGAGGCGTTTTTTCAGTTTTCTTTCTCTTTCCTTCGGTTTTTTTGAGCCTCCGCCGATCACAAGAAAGAGGTCCTTCGACCTTCTCACTATTTCGCCGAAACCCCTGAGTAGATAGTCCAGCCCTTTGTTGGTGTCGAACCTCCCCACCCAGAAGACATAGTTAGCGGGAACGTCTATTTTTCTTTCTTTCTCACCCTTTTTCAGGGGCCGGAAAATATCGGTGTTGACCCCCGCGGGCAAGACGGCAAAATTCCTGCCCTTGAAGTTGTAAAATTTACGGGCGCGTTTTATCATGTCGGGACTTGTCATTATAAGGCCCCGGGTCTTAAGGAATATCCTTTTCTCTATTTTTATACGTTGTCTGAAGTTGAACATCTTCTCCATTTCCGCGGTTTTACCGCCCATCTGTTCCTTTTTCCAGGCACCCAGCGAATGGAAAGTGTGTATAAAAAAATACCCCATACGCCCGGTCAGTTGCATGGCCACGTAACCGGCGTCCCAGTAATGCGAGTGGTATATATCGTATCTAAGACCGTGTTTTCTCATAAATTCTTCCATGTTGTTCACGAACGTATCCAGGTACGGAAATATCTTTTCTTTAGGTATGAAGGCGCTTCCGCCGCAGGGTATACGCACTATCCTCACCCCGGCCGCGACCTTCTCGGATATCTTCTTGTGATGGAACCTCCTGGTGTATATATCCACCTTTATGCCGGTGCGGGCCATGGCCTTGGCCAGTTCAAGAACATAGGTGACCTGCCCTCCGGTATCGGTTTTGCCCAGCACAGGTCGCGGGTCCACATGGCCGTGTACGCTCAGCATGCATATGCTTTTTATCTGCCGCTTAAGTCCCCGGGATGAAGGGTCTATCCTGTAGTCTTTTTTGATGATGATGTCGCACGAAGCGGCATGGCGGGATATTATCTTATGTTCTATAGAAAGTATTTTTCTGTCGAATGCGTCTATCTTGTCGCGTTTTCTGGCAAGTCTGTTTCTGGCGGTATCCTTGTAGTCGGCTGAGAGAAAGACCTTCTTATCCACCCCCCTAAGAAGAGTGGCGTAGGTGCCTTCTATTATCAGCACCTTGATTCCGCGGGTTGAGAACACCTCGCTCTTAATAAGGTCTTTGTCATAATCAACGAGAGGTTTATATATTTTAGAGGGCTCATAAGACCGGAAAGCCGATATGTGTTTATTCATCAGGCCCAGTTTCACCTCTTTTGGGCCTACTCGGGAAAGATCTTTTCTTCTGGTCCTGTAATTGGTCTTTGGCGGAAGTTTGAAATAATCATCCTGATGGAGGGTCAAGTTCTTTATGCCCGCTGATGAGAGTATGCCGCCAAGTTCATGGGCGATTTCTGTTTTTCCGGATCCGGATTCGCCCGCTATGGCGACCACATACTTTGAGGGGGAGGAGAGGATCTCGCCCAGCACAGCGCGGGATATGGCTTTGGCGGCTTTGGTGTGATACTTTTTTATAAGCAGTTTGTCACCTTTCATGAAACACCGCTTTCCTTAGCATGTAGCCGGCGCGAGCCGGGGCGATTTTGATTGCCATACATATATTACGTGTAATATAATACCAGTGCAAGAAGATTTATCTTTTTTCCGTCCATTCCATGGGATCGCGGCGGAAAAAAGCCGCTCATTCAAAGGAGGGCATGTATGAAAATAGCCATGATGGGCGCCTGGAACACCGACTCGGGCGCGTCCATCCACGCCGAGCTGATAGGAAGAGCTTGGGTAGAAATGGGCATAGATCTTAAGGTATTCACGTTCTACAGGCATAGTTTTCACGGCACGGCCATTACCGCCAAGCCCCGGGAAGAAGAAAAATACGTCAGCAGATGTTTTACCGTATACGGGGCCCCGCATCCGGAGTTCGACACAAAACCTATTATTAACGCCGATTTCGATGTTTTTGTGGTAGAAGACCTGGGCATGCTGCCCATGCCCCAGCTTCTGGCTATTTTCCCCCAGATCAAAAAGAAGGCCGTAACAGTAAATGTCATACATGACGGCGATCTTTCCGATAAACCCGAATTTTTTAAGTTCGAATGGGACCACAACGTGTGTTTCGACAGCCGATATTACGATTTTCTCAAAGTGGCCTACCCCGAGGGGAAACTGAGCATAATACCTTATCCCGCGTTCCCTTACAGGCCGTTCGATATGGAAAAGGCGCGGGAGGAACTCGGTCTGCCGAAAGATAAGAAGATAGTTCTTCTATTCGGCCAGGCCGCGGAACACGCGATAAACACCACTTTAGTGCTGGACCGGCTCGCCAAAAAGTACGATATATGCATGCTGCTGGTCACCGAGGTGGAAAGCGTTCTGGAGGACTATCAAGGTCTCATACCGCGGGTTGATTTCGACCTGAAGATAATCGAGAGGTCCCCCGATATGGACCTTTTATACAAATATCTCTACGCCTCGGACTGCATGATATACAACAAGCATTCCCGGCCTACGGTAGTTGTGGGGAGCACGGTGTTCCAGTGCATGGGTTCGGGCTGCCCTATACTTTCGCTGGATTCCAACTTTGTTGACAGTTTTCACAGGGAAGTGCTCAAATATCATAATTTTTACGAGCTCGAAGACCTTCTTGTGGATGTATTCGAGAAAGGGCCTAAATATAAGCAGCAGCAGGAAGCGGTAAAGATCTATCTTGATGATTATTCTGACAGGCCCACCGCGATGAAGTTCGTTAATTTATTCGAGACGTTGCAGAAAAGGGTCTAAGTGTCCGTACGCCGAAAACAAAGGAGCATGCCATGGTTTTGAAAAGGTACAAGGGTAACCCGATACTTGAACCAAAAATGGAGAACCCGTGGGAATCGGTAATGGTCTACAACTGCGCCGCCATATACGAGGGCGGAAAGGTGCATATAGTTTACCGGGCGCAGGGGTCCAAGACCGGCATATCGCGCCTGGGATACGCCTCGAGCAATGACGGTTTCAAGATAGACGAAAGGCTGGACTACCCGATATTCTACCCCGAGGTGGACAACGACCTTGAATGCAAAGGCATAGAGGACCCGAGGCTGACCAGGATAGGGGACAGGATCTACCTCAACTATACCGCTTACGGCAACAATACCGGCATGGTCTTCCCGATAACCGGTGTTCAGATAGGCGTAAGCTCGATATCCGTAACGGATTTTCTGGAAAAAAAATGGAACTGGTCCAAAAGGGAATATCCGCTTTACAGGGTAGATAACAAGAACTCGTTCTTTTTCCCGGAAAAGGTAAACGGCAGATACGTTCTTATTCACAGGGTGCCGCCGCATATCTGGATAGCCTATTCGGACGACTTAAAGACCTGGGTGGACCATAAGATACTCATGAGCCCGCAGTTCGACTGGGAGCATTTCAAGATAGGCGGGGGAGCCCCTCCGATAAAGACCGAAAAGGGATGGGTGCTGATATATCACGGGGTGGACAACCTCATGCAGTACCGCCTGGGGCTGGCCCTTCTCGACCTTAAGGATCCCGGCAAGGTATTGGCCAGATATGAGAAGCCTTTTTTCGAGCCGGAGACCGACTACGAGAAGAACGGTGTTGTGCCCAACGTAACGTTCACCTGCGGCGCGGTTATGATAAAGGACACGATCTTCGTATACTACGGCGGCGCCGATACTGTTATATGCGTGGCTACGGCCGAAGTAAAAGATGTATTGAACCTTCTGGGGGTATGATGAGTGACAGGGTACTGACAAACGGTAAGACCGATGGAAGGTCCGATATAGAGAGCATCAAAAAGGCCTTTATCCGCAAACGCAGATACACTCTGGCCAAAGATATATACAGCGCGACGGATTATGACAACTACAGGTCTATATCCATGGCCATAAGGGACCGTTTGATCGAGAAATGGATACTTACCCAGCAGAGATATCATGACGAGAACTGTAAGAGGGTCTATTATCTTTCGCTTGAGTTCCTTCCGGGCAGGTTCCTGGCGTCCAATATACTTAACCTGGGTCTTGAGGAGGAAGTTGATACCGCGCTGAAAGAGCTGGGGTACAGCCTCGAGGACCTGTACGAGCAGGAAGTGGACCCGGGCCTTGGGAACGGAGGTCTCGGCAGGCTCGCGGCCTGTTTTCTGGACTCTATGGCCACTCTCGGCATACCCGCTACCGGATACGGTATAAGGTACGATTACGGGATATTCAAGCAGAAGATAGTGAACGGATCGCAGATCGAAGTGCCCGAAGAATGGTTATTCCTGGGTAACCACCCCTGGGAGTTCGAGCGTCCTGAATTCACTCTGGAAGTGAAATTTTACGGCAAGACCACCAGACGGGTTGACAGGGACGGCAAGTTCAGGGTCGACTGGATAGATACCAGCAATGTTCTTGCTGTGGCCTACGACACACCGATACCCGGATACCGCAACGATGTTGTCAACAACCTCAGGCTTTGGTCTGCCGGAAGTACGGCGGAGTTCGACCTTGAATATTTCAATGACGGCGACTACATAAAAGCCTGCGAAAAAAAGATACAGTCGGAGAACATATCCAGGGTCCTTTATCCCAGCGACACCGTATTAAAAGGAATGGAACTCAGGCTCAAACAGGAGTATTTCTTTACCGCGGCCTCTATCCAGGACATATTACGCCGTTTCAAAATGCATAACGAAGACCTGCGCGCCCTACCTGATAAAGTGGCCATACAGCTGAACGATACGCATCCCGCCGTCGCTATAGTGGAACTTTTGCGCATATTGATAGACCAGGAAGAGCTCGACTGGGATACCGCGTGGGATATAACCGTCAGGACTTTCGGGTACACCAACCATACGATGCTGCCCGAGGCCCTTGAAAGCTGGCCTTTAGGTCTTTTTGGCCGTCTGCTTCCCAGGCATCTCGAGCTTATATATGAGATAAACCACAGGTTCCTGAAAGAGGTCACGGTGCGTTATCCGCATGACCTCGACAGGCCCGGGAGGATGTCCATAATAGAGGAAGGTCCGCGTAAGAAAGTGAGGATGAGCCATCTGAGCATAATAGGCAGCCATTCCGTTAACGGTGTTTCGCGCCTTCATACAGACCTTGTAAAGTCCCGACTTTTCAGGGATTTTTACGAGTTCTATCCCGACAAGTTCAACTCCAAGACGAATGGGATAACCCAGAGGCGGTGGCTTAAGAAGTCCAACCCTCTGTTGGCCGGTCTTATTACAGACACTATAGGAGAGGGGTGGGTAACGGATCTCAATGAGATGAAAAAGCTCGCGCCCCTGTCGGACGATGCCGCGTTCATGGAAAAATGGCGCCGGGCCAAGGACGCCAACAAGGAAAAATTCGCCAGGTTCATAAAGGCCCGGACCGGTATAGGCGTCGACACATCGGGAATTTTCGACGTACAGGTAAAGAGGATACACGAGTACAAACGGCAGCTTCTTTTCGCGCTTTACCTGATAGCCCAGTATATAAGGATAAAGAACGGCTCCTCCAGGGATTTTGTGCCGCGTACGGCTATTGTGGCCGGTAAAGCCGCGCCGTCATACACCATGGCCAAACTTATAATAAAGTTCATAAACAATATAGGCGATGTCATAAACACCGACCCTGAAGTAAAAGATAAGCTCAAGGTCATATTCCTGGAGAACTATTGTGTGTCCCTGGCGGAGAGGATATTTCCGGCGAGCGACCTTTCTGAGCAGATATCTACAGCCGGCAAAGAGGCTTCGGGCACCGGCAACATGAAATTCATGCTTAACGGCGCGCTTACCATAGGCACCTGGGACGGCGCGAACATAGAGATAGCCGAGCAGGTAGGCGAGGAGAATATCTTCATTTTCGGCCTGAGGGCGGAGAATGTGGAGCGCTTGAAGGCGGCCGGGTATGACCCGCGTGAATATATCAACAAAAACCCCCTTCTCGAGGAAGTTATCCGATTGATCCAGGAGGGTTTCTTTTCACAGCTGGACGGCCAGATATTCAAGCCCATCTGCGATTCCCTTATACACCACGACCCGTTCCTGGTGCTGGCTGATTTTGAGGATTATGTGCTGACCCAGGACAGGGTCAGCGGGGAATATACCGATAAAGGTATCTGGACCAGAAAATCCATCTTGAACACGGCTTCCTCGGGGATGTTCTCCAGTGACAGGACGGTCGCCGAATATGCCCGCGAAATATGGGGGGTTTAAGTTACAGCTATGGAAAGAAGCAGGGGAGTATTGTTTTACGCGATAGCCCTTATGATATACGGGGCATATAATCTTCTGGGGGCTTTGAATTACGGGCAGTTCGCCGATATGCTGAAAGGTATCCCCCAGCCGCTATTAATGCTGGTGTATGTTTTTATTGTCTTTTATTCCATATGCTGCGTGTATTGCGGTTCTAAGATCTTGAGGCTCGAGGATTGGGCGAGGCGTTTCATGGTTGTTTTGAGCGCCGCGAGTGTTATACTGGGTGTTGTTATCAATCCTATGGTAATGAGGAATTTCAGGGAATTTTTAGCGTCGGACTCGGCGGGCATAACGCCGGAAATGGCCGGACCGGTGTTCCGTTACATAGTGGCATTGACCTTCATTTTTACCCTGTTCGAGATATCTGTGATATACTTTTTCACACGTCCTCGTGTAGCCGCGCAGTTCGAAAACTAAGGGAAAATAGGGGCAGGACAAAGTTCAGGCCTTATCGGCGCCTGAGGCGAAGGCCCCGACACAAAGAGATATGAAAAAATACGTTTTGCATGAGCCCGCCGGGAAGGTGGAGTCTCACATAGATTTCAGAGGTTGTCTCAACGACCAGCAGTACGAGGTCGTTACCGGGGCCGAGGGGCCGTGCCTGGTGCTGGCCGGCGCGGGAAGCGGCAAGACAAGAACGCTCATATACAGGCTGGCCTATCTTCTTGAGAGAGGCGTGCCGGCGAACAACATCCTCCTTATGACCTTTACCAATAAGGCTGCCCGAGAGATGCGGGAGAGGACTGAAGCTCTTCTCAAGTACAGTCCGAAAGGCCTCTGGAGCGGAACTTTTCATCACGTGGGCAACAGATCTTTGAGGATGTACGCTTCCCGGGTGGGGCACTCTTCATCTTTCGGGATACTCGACCAGCACGACTCCCGCGACCTCATAAAGAACTGCGTGAAAAAGGTGATGGGTAAGATGAAAGAGGAGAGATTCCCCAAAGCCTCCGTTATTCAGTCCATAATAAGTCTTTCCACGAACATCAAGATATCAATAGAGGACCTTCTGGAAGAACGGTACCCTTATTTTTCAAAGTTCTACGGTGAGATACGCGACATCAAAGACCTTTATGAAAAGAAGAAGAAGGCCTCAGACAATATGGACTATGACGACCTGCTGTTAAAATGGAAATGGCTTCTTGAGAACGTCCCCGAAGCGAGGGCCAGGTTCTCCGAAAGCTTCCGGTATGTCATGGTCGACGAGTATCAGGACACTAATTTTATCCAGGCCGATATAGTTGACATGATCGGCGGGCATCACCGCAATATACTTGTGGTAGGAGATGACGCCCAGTCCATTTACTCTTTCAGGGGCGCGCGCGTAGAGAACATACTCCGCTTCCCCGAAAGGTTCAAGGATTCCAGGATATTCCGTCTGGAGGTCAATTACCGCTCAACGCCCGATATCCTCGCGCTCGCGAACGATTCACTGGCGAATAACCGCGCCCAGTTCGCCAAAGAGCTCCGCGCTGTTAACCCTTCCCTGGAAAAGCCGGCGCTGGTCGAGGTAAAAGACCTTTACTCGCAGGCGAGGTTCGTTGTGCAGAGGGTGCTTGAGCTGCGCGAAGAAGGGGCGGAACTTAAGGATATCGCTGTTCTTTTCAGGGCGCATTACCAGTCGGCGGAGCTGGAAATGGAGCTTGTAAAAAGGAATATCCCCTATGTTGTGCGCGGCGGGATACGGTTCTTCGAACAGGCGCATATAAAGGATGTTCTCTCTTATCTTAAGATACTCTGCAATCCGCTTGATGAGATGGCCTGGATGCGCGTTCTCACTTTATGCCCCGGGATAGGCCCCGGGTACGCGGAAAAGATATACGAGGCTTTCGCTTCTTCAGGCAGGGACCTTATGCCTTTTATACGCAGCCACGATATATCGCCGGTGGTCCCGCCGAGGGCACGTGAAGGGTATAAGGCGTTCCGTCGGATAATGAAGGCCGTCACCGATCCGGCCGCCCCGGAAGTTCCCGCCGACCTTGTGGAAAGAATACTTGAGGAAGGATACCAGACCCATATAATGTCGGCTTTCGATAACGCGAAAGACAGAATAGACGATATCCGCGAGCTGGCCAATTTTTCGCATGAGTACGAAACGCTCAAGGATTTTCTTAATGACATAACTTTGCGGGAAAGTTTCAAGGGAGAGACCGTTACGGCGGGCGCGGAAGACTCAGAGCACCTGGTACTTTCTACCATACACCAGGCCAAGGGTCTTGAATGGGGCACGGTAATGGTTATAGGCCTTTGTGAAGGTCAGTTCCCTCATCCCAAGGCCATGGGCGATGACTCGGAGCTGGAGGAAGAAAGGCGGCTGTTCTATGTGGCCTCCACACGGGCCAGACAAGCGTTGTATCTCATCCACCCTGTTACCAGGTTCGATTACAGCCAGGGAACGGTGATCTCGAGAAGATCAAGGTTCCTCAAGGAGCTTGAGCCGGAAACATATGAGGTTTGGGAGGTAGATTCTTTTACGGGTGCCAGGCAGGGTTTCGGGACGGGCTCCGGAGACCTTGACGAAGACCTTAGGCGGGACAGTGACAGATATTCGCGCTCAGGCGATTTTGATGACGCGGTCATAGATCTTGACAGGTAGATCACGAGGCATTTGAGGAAAAGCAAAATGACAGTAGAGAGACAGTTCTCAGCCGGGGGAGTGGTCGTCAGGCAGCAGGCGGGAGAGCTCAAAGTTCTCCTGATAAAGGATAGGTACGGCCGCTGGACCTGGCCCAAAGGGCACATAGAGCAGGGCGAAAGTCCCGCCGAAGCGGCCCTTAGGGAGATAACCGAAGAGACCGGGCTTCAAGGAGTGGAGATCCTTGAAGAGGTGGGCCGGCAGGAGTATTATTTCTCAATTGAGGGCGCGAAGATATTCAAAGCGGTTCATATCTTTCTCGCCCGGGCGCCGGTCGAAGGAGAGCTTAAGATACAGCAGGAGGAAATAGACGACGCTCGCTGGTTTTCCGCCAGTTCCGCGGCGGAGACAATAGAGTATGAAGGTTCGAGGGCGCTTCTCGAAAAGGCGGTAGAGGCTTTCAAAAAAAGAAAAGAAAAACAGGCCGGCAGTCCATGAGCAAAAAGACCGTTAGAACTATACTGTTCGATCTTGGCAATGTGATAATCCGTTTCGATCCCGAGCTTCTCGATAAAGGATATTCCGGGCACAGCCGCCTAAAGGCGGCTAAATTTACCGATTATGTCATGGACTCGGATAATGTCAACAGGTACATGGAAGGCAAACTTACCTCTTCAAGGTTCTATTCCAGGACCAAAAAACTTTTCAAGCTAGATATAAGCTACGGGGATTTCTACCGTGTATGGAACGGTATCTTCATGCCGTATCCAGAGATGGAGGAGATATTGCGCGCGGTAAAGCGAGGCTACCCGGAAATAAAACTGGTTTTGGTCTCAAATACAAATATGGCCCATTTTGATTTCCTGAAGGAAGAGTACGATATACTGGATATATTCGACGCTGCCGTTGTGTCCCATGAGGTCGGGCGCCAGAAACCCCATCCAGATATATTCAAAAAAGCGTTAGCCGCTTTCAAGAGCCTTCCCAAAGAGACGTTCTACACTGACGATCGTCTTGATCTTATAGAGGCCGCCAGGACCATGGGCATAAGGGCCTATCACTTCACGGACCATCAAAAACTCCGTTCGGACCTGTCTAAATTCAACATAAATGTTTAGTGAGTGTCTCACTCGGCGGGTAATTTTACGCGGGGGTTATTCGTCCGAATAGCCCATTTCTCGCAGGGCGACGGGGTTTTTCTTCCACTTCTGATATACCTTTGTCCAGAGGTCCAGGTAAACGCGCCGGCCCAGAAGCTTTTGTATCTCGGCGCGGGAGCTCTGGCCTATCTTTTTCATCATGCCGCCTTCTTTGCCTATCAGGATGGATTTCTGGGAGGTCCTTTCGACATATATCACCGCGTGTATGTTGAGTAGTGTCCCCGGTCCGTCGTCTTCCATGGATTCTATGGCTACCGCCACAGAATGGGGCACTTCCGCGAAAGTCTCCTCCAGCACTTTTTCTCTTATTATTTCCCGTATCATAAAGACCTCGGACTTGTCGGTGAGCTGGTCTTCGGGGTAGAAGAAAGGTCCTTCGGGCAGGTATGAGCGTATCACGGCCAGAAGTTTTTTTGTGTCGGCTCTTTTAAGCGCGCACATCGGGACTATTTCGTCAAAAGGGTAGAAGGCGGACGCCTTGTCTATAAGAGGAAGCAGCATTTTTTTGTTTTTTACTTTGTCGGTCTTGTTTATGACAAGTATCACCTTTTTGTTTTCTTCCGGGTCGGGCAGACGGTCGCGGATATTCTCATCGTTATGATTGAACGCCGTGTTCTTTTCTGTAACAAACAGTATTATGTCGGCTTCCATGAGAGAGGACCCCGCGCGTGAAAGCATCATCTTTCCCAGGAGGTCATGCGGCTTATGTATGCCGGGAGTGTCAACGAAAATGATCTGGTCCTTCTCCAGAGAACATATGCCTCTTATATTATCGCGGGTGGTCTCGGGACGTGCGCTGGTTATGGCCACTTTCTCGCCGAGGAACGCGTTAAGAAGAGTGGATTTACCCACGTTGGGCTGTCCGGATATGGCTACAAAACCTGATCTTGTCATGGTGGGATAATTATAGCAACCGCGGGGCCGTATGTAAAGCTCGAAGCGGTAATGCGATCTACTTGGGCCACTTCTCTCTGTTTTTCTGCGCCGTAGGGCCCTAAAAGGCATGTTAGGCAAAAGGCATCTCAATTTTTGTTGACTTAACATGTAATAGTTGGTATAATTAAACTCAATGAATATCTGTAAGCTAAAGAAAACCGTACCGGCAAAGATCATGACCATAATCCTTATCGGGGGCCTTATTTTGCCGGATGTGGCCCTTTCTGCATCCAGTACCCGTACAAGCACATTGGCAGTTCAGTCAATGTTCAAGTTGATGGTTTCCCTTGCAAAAATTAATGGTGACTTTGTGATAAATGAAGATGAAGATACTTTGCGAAAAATTATGGGTGGATTTAAAAAAGATGCTAAAAACCAGTATTTCAATCTTCTTAATGATAGAGCCAGAGATATTGGATTGAGTGCCAACGGATTGAAAAATATCATAAAAGAACACATAGATGAAATATGGGAAAGGAGAGCAGAAAATAGTTATGAAATATTGAGTCGAGATCCAGTTGATCCGGGACAGAAAAAACGATTAGGTACTATCAACGCTAAAATGAAAGAAATTGTAGAGCCTGTTGTAAGTGGACTTTTATCCGCATTAGAAGGAAAAAGAACCAGTATCGGTATAATTGTTTATAACATGCATGATCCTTTTAACCCAAGGGGAAAAAAGAGCAGGCTCTTAAAAATTACTGTACCAGACGAAGCAGACTCAGACTCAGGGCAAGATCCAGATGAATATGAAATTATCGCAGAAAAAGATGGAGAAGATAAAATAGCAGGAATTTATATAAAATTGACAGACAAGCCAGTCTCCAGTGAAAGCGGCCAATTTATCGCAGAAGGCGTATTCATTAAACTGGATGAAGACCTGACAGACGATAAAGATCTAAAAAATAAAGTTTTAAGATTGAAGAAAATACTTGGAGAACAAATAAGGCCTATTCATTTTTCCAAAGATTTCATGACGGCTTTAGGGGAGAAAAGAAAAGAAAAGCCTGATATGGATGAGGCCGAGGTAATGAACCTCCATGAACATATTCGCAAGTCTAATGAGGAATCAAACGAGAAGGACTTTGACGGTTCCATTCTTTTTTCCGCTAAAGATGAGGAGCTCACCAGGTTTTTGGCAGGCTCACCTATAGCCAGGTGGCAGCTTGGGTTAAGGGAAACAGCTTCTGTGAAGTATTCTGATAAATTTCTTTTAGTCACTTCCCTTTCAACCAGGGGAAAAACAAAGAAAAGATTAGATCTGATCGTGGGAGGGTTGTTTTCGTTTATTCATGAGATGACACATTGTGTTTATGCCGGCAAAATGAGATCCCAGTGGAAAGGGGATGAATACAGGCTTCTTGGTTCGAAGTTCACAGAAATGGTAAGGTATTTTATCGATAAAAGGCCCGAGCTTCTTAGTAGACTTAGATCACATAGTTTGTATGGCAGACAGATTAAAATATTGGAACAAGATCTTTACCGGAAGCATGGGAATGCGGAAGCTATTAAGTTTTACATAGATGTTAATCTTGTGGTGAATGAAATAGTAGCACACCTGGCAGAGAGAATTGATTCTGTAACAACCGATTATAGTATAGTGGGATCACACGAAGATGGTCCAGTTGGACTTAAAGTTGAGGACATTGAGATGATAGCCGAGGCAGGTTTGATTCCGGAGTGGTATTCACCAAAACATACAGGTTTTTATGGGGAATTTATAACAGGTGAATACTATTTAAAACTTGCCAGGCATTGCGTTGAAAATTCCAAAGAGACTGCGCTAGCAAGAAGGATTATCTCGACTTTATCAGAAAATGTAAAAACTATCAAGTGGGACCCTGCGTCAGATTATTGGACAGTTGAGGGAGAAAGATCAATGGACGATCTTGAAGAGCAAAACGAGGATTTCTTTTTGCGCGTTAAAGAGCATCTTGCTGTTTTTGTCAAAGAGATCATTTTACGGGAGGCTACTTGGGGGGAGACATTTCTTGATACAGCTCTGATGCGTGCATATGAAGCAAAAAAGCTTTACGATGAAGGAAAAATGGAAAGTCCAGATATTCTTATTGGTGCCGAAACAAGCTGGATACCAGAAGAGCAGTTACAATATATTCAAGAATTATTGGTTAACCTTAGCAGGTTGTCTAAAGAAAAAGGACTAGATAATCTTATAATAAGACGCAGAAAAGGAACCGGATTAGCAAGTATTCTGGCAAAAGAAGCTGGAGAAAGAGGGATAGCAAATTCCAACATTATCATACTGGGAGAACATAGGGTGCTTGATGATAAATCTTTTGATCTGTTTCGTGAAGGGGTAGATCCCGAGAAATGGGCATTATTTGCTGGTGTTGAACTACCGGAGAACTTTCCAGAGAATAACTACATAAGACTATTAGAGATGATCACAAATGCACTAAATTTATGGTCAGGTAAACCTCAGCCCGAAGATACTCCTTTTCTGACAATAGTACGGGAGGGAAGGCGTATTTATAAGTTTATTATTCCCGAGGTAGACCCCATGGACTATAACCTGTTAAAAGAAATATATAGGGGGCAGCTCAAATACATGAGATCCGTATGATCCTTACCTTGTTTTAATCAGTTTATTATTAGGGGTGGTCAGAATCTCGCGGAGGCCGCATTTTGTGAAACAAAATGACGTCCTGGGTAAGTAGGGTTAGAACTGCGGAGCCTTTCACCGTTAACAAATAGGTGCCTGTCCCTACTTTTGAAGCGCTTTCTCTTCCCATCTCACTAATAGTATCCTGTAATTTTATTAATGTGCTGGACATTATACTTTATGAAGAACAGATCAAAAAAATTTGCGAAACAAGGCAAAAAATCTATGCAAGTTGAAATAATCATTCAAGATACGACATTATCGACGTAAAAATTATCTGGGACGCCATTCAAAATAACGTTCCCAAGCTGCAGGAAGAGATCCATACTTTGCCAGCTTGAACACTGGTCCACGCATCACCAGATCCGCGGATAGTTCTAATTCACGGTAACACCCCCCTTTTTTTACAATATTTTTGATTTTTCCGGTAGTAAATGTTATGCTTTTTAGGAAATAATTTGACAAAATGCTGATCGAAGGGGCTATTTTGCGCCTGAGGGAATGGATCCGGATAGCCGCGGGCTGCTTGAAGAGTAAAAGTATTTGTGTTATACTCTGATTTCATAGAGCTTTAAAATAAACGGGGGGTAAGAATATGGGAAAGATATTGAGTTTATTGATCGGCGCCATAGTCGCGGTACTGGGGCTTATTCTGCTTATCGCCTGGTGGTTTGAGTTTCTTTTTCTTATAAGGGCTACTCTGCCCGCGGTTATGATCCTCGGAGGCGCGGTTGCCGTTCTGGCGGGTCTGAGCGAGCTCAAGGATACGCGCAAAGCGAGATCGGAAAAATAATATGTACCGAAAAAATGAACAGCTTTTTCCGCGGGCCGCGGCGGCCTGCGCGGTGCTTTTCGCGCTCGTTCCTGCGCTGCTCCAGGGATGTACCCGTGACACCGGGGAGCTTGAGAAACAGATACTGGCGCGGGACGCTTCGTTCAAGTCCGTTATAGAGATGAGAGATTCTATAAGGGATGAGACCGCCTCCGAAAAAGCGGCGTACCTGTCCGAAAGCTCGAGTATAGACCGGGAGATAGCGTCGCTCAAAGAACGCAAGATCCGGCTCAGGAAAGACCACGCTCAGCGGATGGAAAGGATAAAGAGGAAGCTCAGTCCCGTGAGGACTGACTTCCAGGCGGACCTTGCGGAGATGAAGAGCAAACTCAGTTTCAAAACGACCCAGATACGGGCCATAGATAAGAGTATAAACGAGATAAACACGCTCATCGAAAAAGAAGACACTCTCGCTATGACCCAGGAGGAGATGCGCACCTGGAACGAGCGTCTCGCGTCCCTGATAAGCCAGAAAGAAGAACTGGCCGCCGAAAGAGAACGACTGGCATCTGAGATAGAGCTTACAGAGATGAAGATAAAAGTGATATCCGCCCAATAAGGCGCAGGGCGCGATGTGAGGATAGATAATGAAGATAAAAAAAGCCCTTATAAGCGTTTCAGATAAAACGGACCTTGACGTTCTGGTCCGCGAGCTCGACGCGCTCGGTGTCGAGATGTTGTCCACCGGCGGCACCGCGAAGTTCATAACATCTCTCGGCATAAAAGTTACGGAGGTATCTTCTTATACGGGTTTTCCGGAGATGCTGGACGGCAGGGTCAAAACTCTGCACCCGGCGGTGCACGCGGCTTTACTCGCCTTAAGGGGCAACCCGGCACATATGGCCAGAATAAAAGAAGAGGGGATAGAACCAATCGATATGGTGGTGGTGAACCTCTATCCTTTCGAGGAGACCGCCTCGCGCGGCGCGGAGTTTGAAGATACTATTGAGGAAATAGACATAGGCGGCCCGGCCATGCTGAGGTCCGCGGCCAAAAATTTCGCCTCCGTAGCGGTCCTGAGTTCCCCTGGGCAGTACCCGGCTGTAATATCAGAATTGCAGAAGACCGGCGGCGTTTGTAAAAAAACACTAATAGACCTCGCCGCCGCGGTTTTCAAAAAGACCGCCCGCTATGACGGGGCGATAGCGGACTATCTTATATCCGCTCAGGAGAACGACGGCGCCTCGGGCAATGACAAAACTCTCCCCGGCTCCATAGACATCCATTTAGACAAGGTCTTTGACCTGAGGTACGGCGAGAACCCTCATCAGAGAGGGGCGTTCTATCACGTAAGCGGCGACCGCCGCGCGTGGCTCAGCCGGTCATCGCAAATACAGGGCAAGGAGCTTTCTTTCAATAATATCCTCGACCTGACTTCGACACTTGATATGGCGCGGGCCTTCGAGGCGCCGGCCGCGTGCGTAGTGAAACACAATAACCCCTGCGGGGCCGCCACGGGTGATACCCCTGCCGAGGCTTTTATCAACGCCCTCGACTGTGACCGTCTAAGCGCTTTCGGCGGTATCATCGGACTGAACAGGTCCGTTGACGGAAAGCTTGCCGAAAAGATAATGGAGGAGGTCGGGTTTTTCGAGTGTATAATAGCTCCCGGCTATGATAAAAAGGCCTTAGAGGTGTTCTCTCAAAAGAAGAACCTGAGGGTCATAGAAGCGCCGGCTCCGCCGCAAGACGCCGGAGAGGATATGGATATCAAAAAAATACAGGGGGGTGTTCTCGTGCAGGACGCCGACACCGGCGATGCTTCATTGAACGGCATAAAGACCGTTACACAGGCCAAGCCTTCCCGGGACCTTATGGAAAGCCTGATGTTCGCGTGGAAGATCGTGAGGTTCGTCAAAAGCAACGCCATAGTCCTGTGCCGGGGAACGGCGACCGTAGGCATAGGCGCCGGTCAGATGTCGAGGGTGGATTCGGTTATAACCGCCGTAAGAAAAGCCGGCGGCCGCGCTAGAGGTTCTGTTATGGCCAGCGACGCCTTTTTCCCTAAAGCCGATTCTATAGAAGAGGCCCACGCCGCGGGTATAAAAGCTATCATCCAGCCGGGGGGATCCATACGCGACAGTGAGGTGATCGATGCCTGTAACAGGCTGGGTATTCCGATGCTTTTTACCGGCGCAAGGCATTTCAGGCACTAAAGCACGGCATTCTGTCCCGGGACCGGACCCGCTTTTCTCATGTTAACATATCAGCAAGCCGTTAAATATCTCGATACTTTCTTGAATTATGAAAAGAAGGGGTTCGAGGGCGTAAAAAAAGAGATGGATCTCGAGAGGGTGAGGAGCGCCCTTAAAAAGCTGGGCCGTCCCGAAAAAAACTATCCTTCGGTCCATGTAGCCGGCACCAAAGGCAAGGGCTCGGTTGCTGTATTTACTCGATCCATACTCAGCGAGACCGGGTACAGAACAGGCCTTTTCACTTCGCCGCATCTTTCGGACCCAAGAGAACGCATAGAGGTAGATGGCAGATCGATATCTCGCGAAGACCTGGCGCGTACCGTAGAGCTTTTGATGGAGATGCTGCCGGAGAGTTCGTCTAAGGAGCTTACCTATTTTGAGATATATACGCTTCTTGCCATGCTTTACTTCAGCCGGCAGAAGGTTGATGCCGCCGTGTTCGAGACCGGCCTGGGCGGCAGGCTTGACGCCACCAACGTAATACAGCCGAGGGTAGCGGCAATAACGCCGATAAGCTACGACCATACCGATATCCTGGGCCGGACCATACAGAAAATAGCTCGAGAAAAAGCCGCCATAATAAAAAGAGGCTCAAGATGCGTAAGTTCTCCGCAGAAAGCCGGAGCGCTAGAGGTAATTGAAAGAAGATGCCTGGAGGTAAATGTTCCCCTCACGCTGGTCGGAGCCGACCTGGCGTATATGCCAAAAACAATGCTTCCCGATGGCAGCGTTTTTGATGTTACGACCTCGCGCTCGGTATATCAGGACTGCCGCGTGACCATGCCCGGCGAGTTCCAGGTAGAGAACGCCGCCGCCGCTGTGGCCATATGCGAGGATTTTTGCGAAAAAGAAAAAAGAATGGACCCTCAGGCGGTCAAAAGAGGCATACAGAAAGCGTTCCTGCCTGGAAGAATGGAGATAATTTCCCGGGAACCTCTGATACTGATAGACGGCGCGCAGAACGCCGCCAGCTGTGAGCGGTTGAAATATTCAGTTGAACATATCTTTGAATATGATAGATTAATACTTCTCCTGGGCCTTTCGCGTGACAAAGATATAAAAGGTGTATGTTCGGCCTTCGAGGGCTTGGCCGACAATATTATACTGACAAAGTCCGCCCATGAAAGGGCGCTTGATCCGGAACTGATAAGGGGCTACATAAAAGGGGGAGATGTAAAGATAACCGCCTCTTCCCGCGAAGCCCTGGGCGTAGCTCTCTCAAAAGCCCGTAAAGGCGACATGGTCCTCGCGGCCGGTTCTTTTTATTTAATAGGCGAGATCAGGCTTCTTGCGGCGAAAAAGAAGAAGACCTCGCGGTGAAATAAAAAAGTTCTACCCATAATATATGAGCGTTTTATCTGAAGATACGATAGCCGCCATATCCACCCCGATAGGGGAGGGAGGTATAGGCGTTGTAAGAATAAGCGGCCCCGCCGCGTTCGGTGTTTCGGACGCCCTTTTCGAGTCCAGCAAAAAGGGTAAACCTTCCGAGTACAAAAGCCATACCGTGCATTACGGAAGGCTCAGGCACCCCTCGTCGGGTGAGCCGGCCGACGAGGTCCTGCTTACCGTCATGCGGGGGCCCGCTACCTATACGGCAGAGGATGTGGTGGAGATAAGCTGCCACGGTGGGCGCGTATCGCTTAAGAAAGTGCTCGACCTTTGTCTTTCGGCGGGCGCTCGTCTTGCCGAGCCCGGGGAGTTCACCAAAAGGGCTTTTCTTAACGGGCGCATAGACCTTTCGCAGGCCGAAGCGGTGCTTGACATAATAAACGCCGAGACCTCGCGCGCCCAGTCGCTCGCTCTTGAACAGCTGCGCGGCGGTCTTTCCGAGAAGGTGCGGAGCGTGCGCCAGGCCGTTATCGATATATTGTCGTTTCTGGAACTTGCCATAGATTTTTCAGATCAGGATGCCTCACCGCCGGACCCCGCCGGGATAAGCCGGGATATAAAAGGATCCTCGGAAGCGGTCAGGCAGATGCTCGATGCCGCCGAAAAGGGCATGATATTCAGGACTGGTCTCAGCGCGGTAATATGCGGCCGGCCCAATGCGGGTAAATCGAGCCTTATGAACGCTTTGCTAAGGCATGAAAGGGTCATAGTTACGCCGGTGCCCGGCACCACGCGCGATGTCATAGAAGAGTCAATAGATATAGGAGGCGTAAAGGTCAGGCTTTCGGATACCGCCGGTATTATAGAGACACGCGACCGGGTGGAAATGGAGGGTATAAGGCGCTCCCGCGAAAAACTCGACTCCGCGGACGTGGTAATATTCATGATCGATTCAAGCCGGCCGCTTTCGGACAAGGATCTTGAGATATACGACGCGGTAAGAAATAAAAATACAGTTGTTGTAATGAACAAGACCGATCTCGCTCCGGCGATGGAAGAAAGCGAGGTCAAAAAGAAATTAGCGGCCGAAGAGATAGTGCCTATATCGGTAGTGGAAAAATGCGGCCTTGACGACATAGAAGACGCTATTATAAAAGCGCTCACAGGCGGGAAGCGGATAACCTCGTCCAGCCCGCTCTCGGCTAACGCCAGGCATATAGAGTGTCTTAAAAAGAGCGCCTGCGCTCTTGAGAGGGCATTGCGACTTACTGAAAAAGCCGGATTTGACCCGGTCCTTGCGGCAAGTGACCTCTCTCTGGCCGCGCATGAACTGGGGCTTATAACGGGTGAGTCCATAGAAGACGATATACTTGAGAGGATATTCTCAAGATTCTGTATAGGAAAATGACCAAGGGAGATGTCATGGACAAAAAGAAGATAATGAAAGCTGTCAGGGATATCATAGAGGCCATAGGTGATGACCCCGAAAGGGATGGTCTTAAGAACACCCCTTTGAGGGTAGCGGAAATGTACGCCGAGATATTAGGAGGCATGCATAAGGACGCAAACAAGGAACTTGAGGTGTTTTTTGAGAAAGAACATGACGAGATCATACTGCTCAAAGATATACCTCTTTACTCCATATGCGAGCACCATTTGGTGCCTTTTGTCGGCCGGGCCCATGTGGCCTACATACCCGAGGGGAACCGTATAACCGGTCTGAGCAAGATAGCCAGGGTCGTCGATACCCTCTCCAAAAAACTCCAGGTACAGGAAAGGCTCACCACGGAAATAGCCGAAGTTCTCATGAATCGCCTCAAGCCTAAAGGTGTTCTGGTGATAATCGAGGCCGAGCATCTGTGTATGAGTATGAGAGGTGTGAACAAGCCCGGTATAACCACAACTACCAGCGCTGTAAGGGGTATCTTCAGGTCGAGCCAGAAGACGCGGTCGGAGGCTCTGGCGCTTATAGCCCATCGCCGGGGATAATGTTTGCTTTTTAGGACCGCTTATAATATAATTTTATCTATTATAAGGCGTTTTCGACCGGATCGATGTCCGGTAAAGGACATTCGAAGCGCCGGGAAGCGCAGAAGAGGGTATTTTATGCAGCCAGCAAGCGTTATGAACCAGTTCCTGCACAATCCTATAGCTATCTGTACCTTTACCGGGTGGCTGTTAGCCCAGTCCACCAAAGTAGCGCTAGGTATAATAAGAGAAAAAAAGTTCAATTTTAGATGGTTCGTAGGCACGGGCGGGTTCCCGAGCTCTCATTCAGCGGGTGTTACCGCCCTCGCGACCAGCGTAGGGCTGTATGAAGGGGTGGGGACCGCGATCTTTGTCGTAACCCTTATGTTCTCCATAGTTGTTATACTTGATGCCCAGGGCGTGAGGCGATCGACAGGCCAGCAGGCCATGATCCTCAACAGGATAGTTGAGGACATCTATTCTGAAGGACATATCCGGGAAGACAGGCTCAAAGAACTTATAGGCCATACACCTTTCGAGACGCTGGCAGGTATAGCTGTGGGGCTTGCTGTCGCGCAGGTGCTTTACAGGTTCATAATATAGAGGTGAGACCGTGAAAAGGGCAACAACCGCAACACTGCTAGTTTTACTGGTCATAACAGCGGGCATAACGGCTTTTTCAGTTAATAACATGTCTTCGGCTCCCGGACCTGTAAAGTATGACCCGGTAGAGTTCAAGGCGGGTCTTCTTTATGAAAGAGCCGGAGAGGCTCTCAGGGAAGGCCTTGTGGAAACGGCTGAGGAGGCTTATATCAGGGTCGTCAACAGTTTTCCCTCGTCCTCGAAAGCCGGTGAAGCGTTAAACGCCCTGGCCGAGATGAACGTCTCGCGCGGTGAACTCGGCAAGGCTGTATATTATTATGAGCGGCTTTTAAAGGATTCTCCTGACGCATCGGAAGCCGAAACGATAAAGGCAAGCATTGAGGAACTTAATATGGAGCTGATGCAGAGCTCTATCGATACGGTAGACAGCATAGAGTACACGGTCCAGAGCGGCGACACTCTCTATGGTATCGCCGAAAAGTTCAATACCACCGTAGAGCTTATCAGGGATATGAACGACCTCAGGACCGATCTTATAATGGTCGGCCAGAACCTTAAGATAAACGTTTCGAAGTTCTCAATAAAAGTCGACAAGGCATCTAACATTCTTTATCTCGAGAAGGACGGAGAGGTCTTTAAAGCGTATAAAGTGGCCACCGGCAGGGACAATTCCACCCCCACAGGCGTTTTTACCGTTACCGAAAAGGCCGTAAAACCGGTGTGGACCAAACCCGGCCTGGGCATGATAGAATACGGCCACCCGGAATACGAGCTCGGCGCCAGGTGGATAGCGATCTCGGAAAAAGGTTACGGTATACATGGTACCAACGACGAAAGCTCAATAGGCTCCCAGGTCACCGCGGGCTGTGTGCGCATGTATAATGACGATGTGATAGAGCTTTATAACATAATCCCCGTAGGCACGGAAGTCACCATAATCGACAGCGCCGCGGGGTCGGACACGGAAGGTTAATATGGCAATAATACTTGATTTCGAGAAACCTATAATTGAGCTGGAGAACAAGATAAAAGAATTGAAGAAGTTCACCAGAGAAGAAGATCTCGATCTTTCGGAGGAGATAAAAAGCCTTAACGCCAGGCTGAAAAAGCTTACCAAAGAAACTTTCGGCAGCCTTACCAACTGGCAGAAGGTCCAGCTTTCGCGTCATCCCGACAGGCCCTATACCATGGACTACATCAACATGATGGCCGAGGATTTTATGGAGATACATGGTGACAGGCACTTCTGGGACGACAAGGCTCTCATAGGCGGACTGGCCCGCATAGAGGGCCGCAAGGTCATGATCATGGGTCATCAGAAGGGCCGCGACATGAAAGAGAACCTTGAAAGGAACTTCGGATGCGCCCACCCGGAAGGTTACAGAAAGGCCATGCGTCTTATGACCATAGCCGAGAAGTACAATATACCGATCGTTACATTTATAGATACACCCGGAGCTTATCCCGGTATCGGCGCCGAGGAGAGGGGCCAGGCCGAGGCTATAGCGTATAACCTTAGAGAGATGTCGGGGCTTAAGGTGCCGATAGTGGTCTTTGTTATAGGAGAAGGCGGTTCGGGCGGAGCCCTAGGTATAGGTGTGGGTGACAGGATATTCGTTCTGGAGAACGCCTATTACTCGGTAATATCCCCCGAAGGATGCGCCGCCATACTCTGGAGGGAAAAGAGCAAGGCGTCGCTGGCGGCATCATGTCTGAAACTTTCCGCGACGGAACTGCTGGAACTCGGCATAATAGACGGTAAAGTAAAAGAGCCTCTCGGCGGGGCGCACAGAGACGCCCAGAGCACTTGTGACGAGATAAAGAAAACGCTTATATCGGCGCTTGACGAGCTTTCGAGCCTTACGGTAAATGAACTGGTAGACGCGAGATATCAAAAATTCCGTAATATGGGTGTGTACAAGGAGGGTTGATCTTTTCCGATGAAGACAAAGATACCCAACGACAGCCATCTGCTCAAGGAAGTCAGCAAGAAATTCATAGCTGTCCTCAAAGACAGAAAAGTGGACGAGAGCATAATATTTGATGTGCATGTGGCTTTTGAAGAGGCATTGAGGAACGCCATGATACATGGCAACAAGATGGATCCTCAGAAGATGGTGCTTGTGGACGCGGAGCTCGAGAATGACCGCGTCGTGATATGTGTTGAAGACGAAGGAGAGGGTTTTGACCATTCCGGGCTTCCCGACCCCACGCTTAACGAGAACATCCTCAGAGAAAGCGGCCGAGGTGTTTACATGATGAATCATCTTATGGACAGTGTGGTTTATGAGTCTGGCGGGAAAAGGGTTGTTATGGTAAAATACCTCAAGCCGAAACGCGAAAGATGAACAGGGGGGCAGCATGGATATAAAAATGGAAGACACCGGAGATGTCATGGTCTTCAGAATATCGGGAGATATAGATATAAACACTTCCCCCGATGTGAAGAGATCTTTTGACAGGACCGTGAAAGAGAAGAAAGATAAGATAGTCATAAACCTCAAAGGCGTAGGTTATGTTGACAGCTCCGGGCTAGCGACGCTTGTTGAAATACTTAAGAACCTCAGGACATACGGCGGGAAACTCAAACTGGCATCCCTTTCCGACAAGGTGAGAGGGCTTTTTGAGATAACAAAGCTGGATAAGCTTTTCGATATATCGGCGGATGAGAATACCGCCGTGAACTCGTTCTAACCACATTGGAAGGACCATACAGGGATGTCTTTTTTTAAAAGATCCATAATAGCGCCGATATCGTCCATGGGCAGAACGGTCCTGACCCTGGGCGCCGATATTAACGGCGTGATGGCGCTTCTTTTTAATACCCTGTGGTGGATAGTGGTCGGACCCTTCAAGGGCAAGGCAGCGGGAAGGACCAGTATATTCCAGCAGATGGTGTTCGCGGGGGTACAGTCACTTGTAATAGTGTTCTTTATATCGCTTTTTACCGGTATAGTCATAGCCATGCAGAGCGCCTACCAGCTCAAACAGCTGGGCGCTGTAATATATGTGGCCCCGATGGTCAGCATAAGCATGGCAAGGGAGCTGGGGCCGGTCTTTACGGCGCTTGTGGTGGCGGGCAGGGTAGGCTCGGCCATTACAGCGGAACTCGGCACCATGAAAGTGTCTGAGCAGATAGAGGCCCTCGAGACGCTTGCTCTGGACCCGGTGCGGTTTCTGGTGGTACCCAGGTTCCTGGCCCTTCTTGTAATGCTGCCGTGCCTTACGATAATGAGCGATATAGTCGGTGTTCTCGGGGGACTGATAGTGGGGGTCTTTAACCTCCAGCTCAACGCTTACAGGTATCTTTCGTTCTCTTTTGATATGCTTATCTGGAAAGACGTATGGACAGGTCTTTTAAAGAGCGCGGCTTTCGCTGTGGCGATATCGATGATATCCTGTTATGTTGGTCTCCAGACAAAGGGAGGCGCCGAAGGGGTCGGAAAATCCACAACGCTCAGCGTTGTAACGAGCTTCATAATGATAGTTCTTATAGATTGTATCCTGACGGGTGTGTTCTTTTTCAGTAACATGTAGAGAACGCCGCGTGCGCGCGGCAGGAACGGAAATAAAAATATGGCGGAAAGAGAAGTAGTAGCAGAGGTCAAGGACCTTGTAAAGAAATTCGGCGAGATGACCGTTCTTAACGGCGTTAACCTCAAGGTTTACCGGGGCGAGACCTTTGTTATAATGGGCGGGTCGGGCTGCGGAAAAAGCACGCTTCTGCGCCACATGATAGGCAACATCAAGCCCACATCCGGAAGGGTAATGCTGCTCGGCAAGGATATAACCGATCTTTACGGGCAGGACCTCGACGAGGTCCGCAAAAAAATAGGCATGTCATTTCAGTCTTCGGCTCTTTTTGACTCGATGACGGTAGGCGAGAACGTGAGCCTTCCGTTGAAAGAACATACAAAGCTCGAGAAAAGCGTTATAGATATAATGATAAAAATGAAGCTCGAGATAGTGGGGCTGAGAGGATTCGAGGACCTTATGCCAAGCGAGATATCGGGCGGCATGAAAAAACGGGTGGGCCTGGCGAGGGCTATCGCGATGGACCCCCAGATAATCTTCTATGACGAACCCACCGCGGGGCTTGACCCGATAGTGGCCGCGGTAATAGACAGACTTATAATAGATCTTTCAAAGAAACTCCAGGTGACCAGCATAGTGGTCACACATGACATGAAAAGCGTCATGAGTATAGCGGACAGAATAGCCATGCTTTATGAAGGCAAGGTGCTCGAGACGGGCACGGCCGACGAGATAAAGAATTCACAGAACGCGATGGTCCAGCAGTTCATAACCGGAAGTCACGACGGTCCCATACGTTTCTTCCAGGAGAAAGAGGACTATCTCGATACATTGACACAGTAAAAATAAAGGAGATTCGGATATGATGAGGATGTCCAATGAGATAAAAGCCGGTCTTGTGGTGCTTATGGGTATACTGATAGGCGTTTTCTTTTTCGGGAAGACGGCCACTTTCAAGCAGTCCACTTACGACCTCAAAACATCTTTCGTTTACGCCGGCGACCTTAAGCCCAACGCAATAGTGAAGCTTTCGGGCATAGAGGTGGGCAGGGTCAAGGACATAAAATTCGTTTATGACAAGAGCAGCACCAAAGTGGAATGTCTGATGGAGATATCTTCCGACGCCAAGGTCCGCAAAGACTCAATAGCTTATATAGGCACGGCCGGTTTTGTGGGAGACGCGTTCGTAGGTCTTACTCCCGGACAGTCCCCGGTATTCGCCGAACACGGAAGCGTAATAGCCAGTGAAGACCCCATACAGATGCGTCTTCTGATGAAAAAGGCCGACAGCATAGCCAATAACCTCGACGGCATACTTACCGAAGTACGTTCGGTAGTGACAGATAACCGTCCGGCGATGGACGCCATAGTGACCAACCTCGAGTTCACCACCGAAAATTTCAAGGAATTCAGCGAAGACGTCAAAAAACATCCGTGGAAGCTTCTTTTCAAGGGTGAGTAAAGGCCTTCCGGGCGCGTTGATACCAGGGTTTTTATGAAAAAGTTCGACACGAGGAAGCTTTTAAACCTTTCGCTTGCCGCGGCTCTTCTGGCGGCGGCCCTTTTTATCTCATATTCGAGAGTGCTTGACGAGTTCGAGTACAGCACATTCGATCTGCGCTACAGGCTCAGGCCGCTCCAGCCGGTGGATGAGGATATCGTAATAGTCGAGATAAGCGATGACACTATCGCGAAAATAGGCAAGTGGCCTTTCCCGCGCAACTACCACGCTCTTCTAGTGAAGGCCCTGGTCTCTTCCGGGGCGCGGACGATAATCCTCGATGTTTTTTTCAGTGAGCCCCGGGAAGGGGACGGCGAGTTCGCCGATGCCGTTGAGATGGCCGGCAACGTCTATGTGCCGTATATTTTCGATGTTGACCGCCTGGCTCGCGACACTTCAAGGATTTACGCCTCCGGCTATGCCGCCGGGATGATACCTCAGCTTAAAGACGCGGTCAAGGGCGCGGGCTTCGCCAACGTTATACCCGACAGCGACGGCAAGGTAAGAAGGGTGCCGCTTTTCATGGTCTATGAAGGAGAAAGGTATCCGCATCTTACTTTTCTGGCGGCGCTGGAGGACCTTGGGTATTCCACGAAAGATGTCAGAACGCGGGGCGGTAAAGCGTATGTCGGCGGCGATATAGTAATACCCCTTGATGAAAGTTCCTCGATGCTGGTCAATTATCCGCACAGATGGGGCAGGGCCTTCAGGCATTATTCATACATAGACATCATTCAATCCTACCTGGCGGATATTACAGGGCAGGAGCCGGTGGTGGACCTTGAGGAGCTTGAGGGGGCGGTATGTTTTGTGGGCATGACGGCTACGGCTTCCCCTGACGCTCATCCCTCGCCGATGGAGCCCATGCATCCCGGGATAGGCGTGCATGCCAGTGTTTATAACAGTATTATGGGGGGGCTGTGCCTTTCAAGGCTGAGCCGCTGGGGCAATATCATCATACTTCTTCTTTTGTGGACGCTGACCGCCTATGTTACGGCAAGAAGCAAAAAGATGTTCGCTCTTTTTTCTATACTGCTTCTCATGGCGGTCTATTCCGCCGGGGCCATGCTGCTTTTCTGGCCGGGAGGGGTGTGGGTAGATGTTTTTTATCCGCTTGTTTCGATGGCGGCGGTATATGTTATAGTTACCTTCTCGAAGTACATGTCGGAAACCCGTAAAAGGGAGCTCATCGAAAAGGAACTGGATATAGCCAGGGACATACAGCTCAGTTTTCTGCCCCGCGAAATACCCGCTTCGGGAGGCCTTGATATTGATGTTAAGATGATAACCGCCAGGCAGGTGGGCGGCGATCTTTACGATGTGGTGGACCTTGGGGAAGGAAAATTAGGCGTTATGCTGGGTGATGTTTCGGGTAAAGGCGTCCCGGCGTCGCTCTATATGGCCAAGGCCGTGAGTGTTTTTAGAACGTATGCCGGAGAGGGTTCCCCTGCCGAGGTGGTCAAAAAGATCAATGACAGGCTCATCGCCGAAAGCTCTTCAGGTCTTTTTGTTACCCTCACCTACATGGTCTTTGACTTAAAGAGTCATAAGGTAACATTCTCTATCGGCGGGCATCTGCCGACCGTTCTAATAGAGCCGGACGGGACGGTGAGGCTTCTTGATGTTTCAGAAGGCCTGCCGCTCGGCATGATAGAAGGCGATTTCACTCAGGCGGAATGCGCGGCTGAGCCCGGAAGTGTTTTTATACTGTATACCGACGGTGTCACCGAGGCCATGGACGTAAAAGGAGAGATGTATCTTGAGAAGCGGCTTGTGGAACTTTGCGGAACTCTCAAAGGCAAGTCCGCCGCCCAGGTGGTAGAGGCCATACACAGCTCCGTGGCCGCTTTCGCCGGCAGGGCCAAACAGCATGACGACATTACGGTGATGACGGTGCGCGTATAGCCGGACATGTCACGGCGGCCTCGGGCGACGGCAGCGAATAAATTTGACACGTCAACTGATCACAGAACAGAAAGGAAATAAAAATAATATGACAAAAGATCTGAAACTAAAAAAACTTGATAACTTTACGCCCCGCAAGGGTCCTCTCCTTCTTATAATAATGGACGGCGTGGGGCTGGGCAAGCAGGATGAGACCAACGCCGTTTACACGGCCGACACACCCTGTCTCGATATGCTGTTCAAAAGTGAGCTTTTTACCTCGCTCAAGGCGCACGGCACCGCGGTAGGGCTTCCTTCCGATGAGGATATGGGGAACAGCGAGGTCGGCCACAACGCTCTCGGGGCGGGAAGGGTGCTGGCCCAGGGCGCGAAAAGGGTTAACCTGGCCATTCAGGACGGCTCTATTTTTACCACCTGAGAATGGTCTCAGCTGGTCGAAAAAGTAAAGTCTTCAGGGGGCATTTTTCATTTTATAGGGCTTCTGTCCGACGGCAATGTCCATTCACATGTAGAGCAGCTTTACGCCATGATACGCCGACTGGCGGATGAAGGCGTTGAAAAAGTCCGCGTGCACGCGCTTCTTGACGGACGCGATGTTCCCGAAAGGTCGGCCGCGGAATATATCTCCAGGACCGAAGAGGTGCTTGAAAAAATAAACGCCGAAAAGGGCTTTGATTACCGTATAGCCTCCGGCGGCGGACGCATGGTCACAACAATGGACCGCTACAACGCCGACTGGGATGTCGTAAAAAGGGGCTGGGACGCCCACGTTCTGGGTAAGGGGAGGTATTTCGCGTCGGCACAAGAAGCTGTCGATACATTTTACAAAGAAGACCCTAAAATGACAGATCAGTACATGGATGCCTTTGTGGTCGCCTCAGGCGGCAAGCCCGTGGGAACAATAGAAGACGGGGATTCGGTGGTATTCTTTAATTTCAGGGGCGACCGGGCCATAGAAATTTCGCGCGCCTTCGAGGAAAAGGATTTCACGGAGTTCGACAGAGAGCGTGTACCCGACGTACTTTATGCCGGCATGATGGAATATGACGGCGATCTGCATGTGCCCGGCCGTTATCTTGTCGCGCCTCCCGAGATAGAAAAGACCGTTTCGGAATACCTGTGCTCGGCGGGTGTGAGCATGTTCGCTATAAGCGAGACCCAGAAATTCGGACATGTGACGTATTTCTGGAACGGCAACAGGTCTGGTTATATATGCCCCGACATTGAAGAGTACATAGAGATACCTTCCGACAGGATACAGTTCGACAAGGCTCCCGCCATGAAGGCCGAAGAGATAGCGGGCAAGGCCGAAGAGCTTCTTAAGAGCGGAAAATTCGCCTTCGGCCGGCTGAATTTCGCCAACGGCGACATGGTAGGGCATACGGCAAGGCCCGAAGCCGTGGTAGAGGCTGTGGAAGTGGTAGACCGGAACGTCCGGCGACTTCTTGACGTTGTCAAAGATCTCGGAGGAGTGGCCATAGTGACTTCCGACCACGGCAATTCCGACGAGATGTTCACCATAAAGGACGGAAAACGCGTACCCAAGACCGCGCATACCTTAGCGCCGGTGCCGTTCATTATATATGACCCTCAATATAAAGGAGAATATCGTCTGGCAAACATTGCCGAACGCGGGCTTTCCAACGTGGCAGGCACCATATTGAACCTTCTTGGATACGAGAACGTCAGGGACTACGATCCCTCGCTTATAGAGTTCGTCCAGGCGTCGTGAGGCATAAAGTCTTGCGTGGGCGCGGTATTTGATATAGAATTATTCTTCTGAAAGAGAACGTAAGCCGGAGTGGTGAAACTGGCAGACGCGCTGGACTCAAAATCCAGTGGGGCTTAACCCCCGTGTGGGTTCGACTCCCACCTCCGGCACCAGCTTGGTATATTCCGGGCACATTTGGCTTCGGCTGGCTATGACAGTTTAGGCCGTTACTAGTTGTCCTCAAACTTGTCTCCCGGGCGTACCTCTATATAGATCCTTTTTTCGGAATATCTGCTGGTTGAAGGCCCGTAGTGTTCTTCCAGGTATCTTAAGAAATCAGCAAAACATTCAATTTCATCATCGTATTTCTCTTGATAAACTATCTCTTCTGTCTCATCGTTCTGTATTCCGGAATTAACTTTTAGTATTGCCCCGTTTTCAGCTCTTTTAATTTCAAAGATCATCTCTCTCTCCCCCTATAACATTGCTAAGCGCATACAGAGGTACCGCCATAATATTGTCGTAAGAAGAGAAAGGCTCTAACGACAGACGAATACCGGTTTTAAGGTTTCTCTCCTTTAAAAAAATCTGCATGCTGTGCATTTTTCCCCTTGTGCCTGATTTCACCTCTATGGGAATAATGGAACCTTTTTTTTCTATAAGATAATCAACTTCTGCGGTGCTTCCTCTTTTTTCCCGGTGCCAATAGTAAAGATCTTGTCTGAGTTTGTGGGATGCATATTTGATGATCTCTGATCCGGCGAACATTTCCGCTATGTTACCTTTGTTCAGCGTTTCTACATTTTCCGCCGTTAATATGGATCCGGCATCCGTTTTCAGTATTCTTTGATGCATTCCGATATCAAAAAGTATTACTTTGAATCTTTTGTGTTTTATTTGAGCTCCCAATGGGATCCCTCTGGCCGATGAATGGAATATTTTATAGGCCAATCCCGCTTGAACGAGCATATCTAAAGCTTCTTTTAATGAGCCATGCCTGGAATCAGAATCTATATTAGAAAAAATAAATTTTGATCCGGTCTGTCGGGGAATAGAAAGAAATACTTCTCTCAGTCTCTGCACCGGGGCCCTTTTTTTGTATTTCGCGAAATCGTCTTTCAATGATTCGATAAGATTATCCAGCAACTTCTGACAGTTAATGATATTTTTGTCAGAAATGTAGTTTGATACTATCTCAGGCATTCCGCCGATCAGATAATAGAGCTTCAAATAATCTAACAACTTATCATGGAAAGGTTTTTCAAGCGGAGCATTATGATCAGCCTGTTTTTTTTCGATTAGAAGGCCGTTTTCAGAATTTGCCGCCAAAAATTCGTCAAAACTCATCGGATACATAAAAAGGTGCTGTATTCTGCCTACACCATACGAAGGTATTTCTTCTATGGCGAATTCCAGAAGAGACCCCGCCGCTATTATATGAATATCGGGAATATTTTCATAAAAAAACCGTAAGGAACTTATTGCGTCCGGGCATGCCTGTATTTCGTCAAAAAAAACGAGTGTTTTTCCCTGGATTATCGGGACAGAGTAATAAGAAGACATTTTTTGACAGATCATTTTGGGATCAAGTGAGCCGGAAAAAAAATTGTGGATCTCTCTGTCTTTTTCAAAGTTCGCCTCGAGAAAAAACTCAAAAGTTTCACCCAGTTCTCTTACGGAATAAGTTTTTCCGACTTGGCGGGCGCCTCTGACCAATAGCACTTTTCTGGAATGAGAATTTTTCCAGGAAAGCAAATTATGGGATATTGACCTGAACATAATAACAATAATACACGATTTTGTAAAAAAGTCAAGTGTTAAAACGGTATATTATGTCAAATAATCAAGGGTTAAAAGTGGGTATTTTCTCAAAATATCAGGGGTATTCCTTAAATTTACGTTCAAAATCATATCTCGGGATAAAATGTAACAATCGGTTAAGAACTATGCTATAATTGCTCATAATGGGAGGCTCTACGTGATTCTGTGTTCCAGAATATTAAATTATAGCACAAGTCCCTGTGCCCCCTTTTGTAACCCGTTACCCTCATTAACTATTCAGGAGCATATTGGAACGGTATAAAAAAGCGAGCCTTACTAATGGTCCGGTGATGAAGACCCTCGCCGATATGACCATACCCATGACCATAGGGTTTCTCGGCATGGTGGCGTTCAACCTGGTAGACATGTTCTTTGTCGGCAGGCTCGGCTCGAGCGAGCTTGCCGCGCTGAGCTTTACATTCCCCGTGGTAATGATAATAGGCAGTCTGGCGCTGGGCGTGGGGGTAGGGGTATCGGCCGTAACATCAACGGCTATAGGCCGCGGCGACCACCACCAGGTGCAGGAGCTTGCCACCGACAGCCTCATACTGGCCGTTATTATGGGCCTTGTTTTTGTGGCGGCCGGTCTTTTGACGA
>CAYVIW010000011.1:0-32504 GCA_964451815.1 uncultured Planctomycetia bacterium
GATATAGCTGGGGCGGGACCATGCTTGCTCGCTTCACGGTGCCCCGCGAGAGCATACCGGAGATCCCGACTAAAGCACTGTTGAATGATCAATGTAAAATAATACGTCAACTACCCGAGCTATATAACATTATCAGGAAAGATAGGCATGAGAGGCGGCTCTGACGCGCAAGAAAAAAGCCGGGCAAAGCCCGGCTTTTTTTGGGATGGACGTGCATGGTATGCTATTACTCTTTAGCTTCTTCTTCGGGCGCGGATTCTTTGACCTCTTCTTCGGGTGCGGATACTTCGGTGTCTTCGGACGCGTCATCGGCACTTTCATTCTCTTTGGCGCCGGTCTCGTCCGCGGTCTGGCTGGCTTTCTCATCCTCAATAGAAGGTTCCGCGGCTCCGGCAGGCTCTTCAGAGGGCTGAGCTTTTTCGGCCTCTTCGGACGCGCCTTCGGCGTTTTCATTCTCCTCGGCACCGGTCTCTTCAGCGGACTGGTCGCTTTTAGGAGCTGGTTCAGCAGCCTCCCTCTCGGGCAGTTCCATGCCCTTGTTGCTGAGAGCTATCTTCTTCTGGATCCCGTCTATATGAAGTATCTTGACCTTTACAATGTCCCCGACCTTATACGTTTCCTCAATTCTGGAATCCGGGGCTGCCTCCGCTTCAGACACATGCAGAAGCCCTTCGAGGTCCGCCTCAAGCTCAATGAATATGCCGAAATTGGTTATATTGGTTACCTTGCCTTCCCACTCCGTGTCGGTCTTGTATTTCTGGATTATCTCATCCCACGGGTCATCGGCCAACTGTTTTACACCGAGGGCGATCCTGCGGTTCTGTTCGTCCACATTTAGTATCATGGTCTCTATCTCTTCGCCTTTGGTAAGAACATCTTTAGGGTGTGTTACTCTTTTTGTCCACGAGAGGTCCGACACATGGACCAGCCCCTCCACTCCTTTTTCGAGCTCGACGAACGCGCCATAATCAGTTATCGCGTTTATCTGACCTTTGACCTTGTCCCCGACGTTGAACCTTTCTTCAACTCCTTCCCACGGGTCCTTTTCAAGCTGTTTTATTCCCAGTGAAAGTTTCTGCGCTTCCCTGTCGGTCTTAAGCACCATGGCCTCGACCTCGTCACCGGGTTTGAACATTTCGCTGGGATGGCCGAATTTCTTGGTCCATGCGAATTCTGATATATGTATAAGCCCCTCTATTCCTTTCTCGATCTCCACAAATACTCCGTAAGGCATTATGTTAACAACTCTGCCCTTTACGACCGCGCCTTCGGGATATTTATCGGCTATGTCGTCCCAGGGGTTCTGGGTTTTCTGTTTAATCCCCAGCGAAACCTTTACGCTTGTTTTATCGAAATCAAGAACCACGACTTCTACCTCGTCGCCCACTTTTACCACATCACTGGGGTGCCCCACACGCCCCCAGCTCATGTCGGTTATGTGGAGAAGTCCCGTTATGCCTCCTCCTATATCTATGAAAGCGCCAAAATCGGTAATGTTCCTGACCACACCTTTTACTATATCGCCTTTGTTCAACTCGCCGAGTATGGCCTGTTTTTCCTCGCGCCTTTTTTCGTCCACTATCTCTTTTCTGGAAAGCACTATATTCTTACGGGGGATGTTTATCTTAACTATCTTAAAAACGAGCTTCTGTCCGAGGATGTTATCTCCCCCGAACTCCTGCATCATAGAAAGGCTTGCGGGAAGAAAAGCCTCCATGCCCACGTCCACCATGAACCCTCCGCGCACCTTCTTGAATACCTTTCCTTCGATGATGTCGCCCTCTTTGTAGTTATCCATTATGTTCTGCCAACCCTTGAACTTCTTGGCTTTCTCGTGCGAAAGCACGACCATACCCATATCGTTCTCTTTCGACTCGAGGATAACATCTATCTGATCACCTATTTTGATATCGTCAGGATCCGTGAGCTCTGACCTGTGTATCATGCCCTCGGACTTGTACCCTATGTCTATGAGCACATCCTTATCCGTAACCTGCACGACCTTTCCTTTGAGGATCTCACCTTCCTTGACCTCGGAGATATTCTCCTCATAAAGTTTCGCAAGTTCTTCGTTGCCTCTGGCGTCTTCTTTTCTGATCATCATTTGAACTACCACTCCTTTAAAGGACGTTCCCGCTACCCGTAAAACCCGTAATTAAAGCCCTGCAAGCCGGGGCGCCCCAGATTTTGAAAAAGTATTCTACCGTTTTTCGGGGAAAGTTGCAATCATTTTTCCCGCTGCCGCGCTTGAGCCTCTCAGATCAAGCGTCCGATGTGGTCTTTTTAAGACTCGCTACCGCGTCCATCACCCTGTTGCTTATATTCTCATAATCTTTCTTCGTGAGTTTCCCCGTGCCCATCAGGTCGCTAAAATCAAGCGGCTTGCCTATTACGGCTCCTACTGAAGTGCCCCATTTGACTTTCTTGCCCTTCGGAAAAGCCTTAGCGGTGCCATAAACGTATATGGGTACTACGGGGACTCTGGCCATAGCTATAAGAAAACCTGTGCCCAGTTTCGCTTCCCTGAGATTGCCGTCAAGGGAACGCGTGCCTTCAGGGAAAATACCTATAACAGCCCCTTTCTTTATCCTTTTCAGGGTTTCTCTTATCCCTTTTATGCTGTTATCCCCTCTCCTCACGGGTATGCAAAGAACCCGTTTCGACCAGTGACGCACACCCGGCATCTCGAAAAGCTCCTGCTTGACCATGAAATTCACGAGAAACCTGTTGCAGGCTACCCCTACTATGGGCGGGTCCATCAAACTTGTATGGTTAGCCGCCACAATAAAAGGCGGCTTGGGAAAATTCTCGTATCCCCTGATCCTGAGCCGGAAACCTACCTTTATGACAAGTTTGAAAAGGTTCCGGGATAATCTATACAATATACTCATACATCATTCTCCGGCCACGTGTCCCGCGATGATCGCGACCACCTGAGAGATGTTAAGACCTGTGGTATCGACAACGACCGCGTCATCGGCCTTTTTTAGCGGTCCTACCTTGCGTGTCTTATCGGTATGGTCCCGGGCTTTGAGATCCTCCGCCACTTCCTGCCGCGTTACTGGATGTCCTTTGCACTTCATCTCAGCGAGCCGTCTCTGGACCCTTTCCTCAAATGAGGCGTCCAGGTAGAATTTGTGTCCGGCGTCCGGCAGTACCACTGTACCGATGTCCCTGCCCTCCATAACCGCGCCCTGAGATCTTCTGGCCATTTCGCGCTGCAGATCGACCAGTCTTTCTCTCACCCCGGGTATACCGCATACATGTTTTACGTTGGAGGTCACTTCCATGGTACGTATGGTCTCGCTTACGTCCTCTCCATCCAGCATCACTTTTATCGGGGAACTCATATCCACTGGCCCTATGAGCTCTATTTCTGAATCGCGCGACAGCTCAATGATCGATCTTTCGTCTGAGAATTCCACACCGCGTTTCATTACCTTCAGCGTGAGCGCCCTGTACATGGCCCCTGTATCTATATAGACATAACCGATCTTTTCCGCCACAAGCCTTGCCACGGTACTTTTACCGCTGCCGGCCGGCCCGTCTATAGCTACAGCGTTCATTTTTTTAATTAAGCTCATCCTTAAGCCTCTTGAACTTCGCCAGTTTTTTTGTAAGACCTTTTGTGTTCTTTTCCCTGATATCTTTTTCTATCGACGAGATCACACTTTTGTATTTTTTGATGGCCCCTAGGACGTTCATACGGTTGCTCATAAAAATGTCGCTCCAGAGCGCGGCGTCGGAAGAAGCGATACGAGCGGTGTCCCTGAACCCCGTGGAAAATACCTCTCGCGCTATACCTTCTTCCAGTGTCCCCGCCAGAGCGTACGCGGAGACGTGAGGGAGATGGCTTGAGAAGGCCAGCGCTTTGTCATGTTCTTCCGGTGTCATTACGCATATGGTAGAGACACCTATATCCCTCCAGAGGCGTTCAAGTGTCTTCCCTCTTTTTCCGAGTTTTCCGGCCGGCGGGGTCAACACACAGACCGAGCCATCGAACAATCCCGCGGAAGAATTTTCCACCCCGGCTTTTTCAGACCCGGCCAGAGGATGCCCTCCCATAAAACAGAACCTGTCCCTGTACTTCTCCGACGCTTTAATTATCTCTTTCTTGGTGCTGCCCACATCGGTCACCAGGGTCTTTCCTCCCGACAGCACTCCGCCAAGCTTCTCCAGTACGCTGATCACCGTATGCACCGGCGTGGCTATTATCACAAGATCCGCTCCATCTACAGCCGAGGTGTAACTATTTACAAAACCTTTGGTGAGAGATCTTTCCCGCAAAGCTTTTTCAAGAGATATTTTTCTCCTGCAGACTCCCACGACCTCTTCGGCAAGACCTTTTTTTATCAAAGCCTTGCCTATGGACCCACCGATGAGTCCCATGCCTATAATGGTGATCTTTCTGAACTTGATTCTCATAGCGTCCTGTCTTCCGCCGGGGCATCCGGGTTAGAGAATGAAACTCGGAAAAGCCCCCGTTCCGATGCTTTTATCATATGTTATATGCTCCGGCCTACGGCTTTCGCCCCCTTACCCGCGCATTCCATCAGGTCTTCGAAGACCTTAGGTATAAGGGACTGGTCCCCGTCCGACATCGCCTCTTCAGGATGAGGGTGCACTTCTATCATCAGCCCGTCCGCACCGCACGCGATCGCCGCCAAAGACATCGCTTTCACCATACCCCACTTACCTGTGCCGTGTGAGGGATCCACTATTACCGGAAGATGGCTTACGCTCTTTATCGCCGGGACGGCGTTAAGATCAAGTGTGAACCTGGTAAAATTCTCAAAGGTGCGTATACCTCTTTCGCAGAGTATGACTTTTTCATTGCCTCCGGCCAGTATATACTCGGCGCTCATAAGGAATTCTTTTATCGTATTTGCCATTCCCCTTTTAAGCACTACAGGTTTTCTGGTCTTGCCGACCTCTTTGAGAAGATCGTAATTCTGCATGTTACGGGCGCCTATCTGAATGACGTCCACATATTTAAGAAATAGATCGATGTTCCTCATATCCATAAGTTCCGTAACTACGAGAAGGCCTGTTCGTTCCCTGGCCTCTGCCATATATTTGAGCCCTTCTTCGCCGAGGCCCTGGAAACTGTATGGCGAGGTCCTCGGTTTGAAGGCCCCGCCTCTCAACATTGAAGCCCCGGCCTTTTTCACCGTTGCCGCTATATCAAATATCATCTCCTTGGTTTCTATCGAGCACGGTCCGGCCATTACCTCTATCTTTTCCCCGCCAAGAACAATACCGTCTCCCAGGTCTATCAGGCTTGGTTCGGGCTTGTAGTCACGGGAAGCCAGTTTATAAGGTTTGAGTATGGGTATAACTTTCTCCACCCCGGGAATGCCCTCAAAAGGAATAGAGCGTACCACATCCTCTTCTCCTATAACACCTATTATGGACCTTTCGACCCCTCTCGAAAGCCATGGCTTTAAACCCAGACCCTCGATCTTGGACATAAGATGATCTATTTCTTTCTGCTCGGCATCCGGTTTAAGAACTATTATCATGATCTCTCCTTTTTTTGTTAGATATGTAGCTATCCGGCCAATTCGGGCAAGTCCTTCAATACCTGCTCGAACGAGCGCAAGAAAGCGTCATTCTCTTCCGGCAGGCCCATATTGACCCTTATGAACCCCTCCATCTTCCAGGCTGACATATCGCGCACTATTATCCCTTTTTTCAAAAGCTTATCAAAAAGAACAGATGAATCCCTTTTTACATTTATCAGCACAAAATTAGTCAGGCTCGGGATATATCCTAGACCAAGATCCTTAAGCCTGGAATAAACCCTTTCTTTTTCTGTTTTGACCAGTTCCACAGAAGACCTCATGTACTGCTGGTCCCCGAGGGCCGCCACAGCGGCGGACTGAGCGAGAGAATTTACATTGAACGGCTCCCGCACCTTATTGAGCGCGCCGATCAGATTCTTCCTTCCAAGGCCGTAACCTACGCGCAGACCGGCCAGGGCATAAGCCTTAGAGAACGTCCTCGCGACCAGCACGTTCTTATCTTCCCTTTTTATAAGATCTATGGTCTCCGGGTAATCACCTCCGGAAGCGTACTCATAATATGCCTCGTCTATAAATACCAGAACATTCCCCGGAACGGCTTCCACAAAATCCCTCAGCTCTTTATCGTTTGAGTAGGTCCCTGTGGGATTATCCGGGTTGGCTATGAATATGACCTTGGTTCTCGGGCTAACCGCATCGAACATGCCCTTAAGGTCGTATCTGTAATTTTTCAGCGGCACCGTCCTGAGCCTGGCGTTTTTGACCATGGAAGCGATATGGTATATCATGAACGTCGGGTCGGCGACCACCACTTCGTCGCCCGGGTCCACGAACGAGTGCAGGGCAAGCAGTATGATCTCATCGGACCCGTTGCCGAATACTATATTGTCGCCATCCACCGAAAGTTTTTCGCTCAACGCTTTTCGAAGATAATAACAGCCGCCATCGGGATACCTGTTGACATTAGAAGCTGCCGAGCTGATAGCCTTGACCGCCGCGGGAGAAGGCCCCAGGGGGCTCTCATTAGAGGCAAGCTTTATAACCCTTTCAAGGCCCAGCTCTCTCTTTACCTCTTCCACGGGTTTGCCGGGCTTATATGGGATTATATCATCAAGGTGTTTCTTCCAGGGATCTGCCATGTTCTTTTCACTCTCAATTCGCGCGCATCAATGGCTTGATATGTTACAAGCCGCTATTTTTTGTTTCCCCTTGGGTATGACCCGAGAACTTTTACGAAACGACACTTTTTTTCGAGTTCTCCCAGGGCCCGCTGTACTCCGGGCGTACTGAAATGCCCCTCCATATCCACAAAAAAGTAATATTTCCACAGCCTTTTTTTAGAAGGTCTGGATTCTATCTTTGTAAGGTTTATACCCCTTTTCTTGAAAGAATTAAGCGTGTCGTGCAGGACCCCGGGCCTGTCCTTGACCGAGAACATTATTGACGTCTTATCGGATCCTGACCTTCCGCTCATACAGCGGCCTATCACGAGAAACCTGGTAACGTTGGCGGACGAGTCCTCTATTGATCTTGCCAGTATCTTGAGGCCGTATTTTTTAGCCGCTGTCTCACTGGCTATACAGGCCGAAGATCTTTCTTTAGCGGCCATTTCGGCTGCCCTGGCAGTGGAAGCGACGTCGCACAGCTTTGCTTGGGGCAGGTTCTTTTCTATCCACCCGCGGCACTGGCCGAAAACATTAGGGTGCGAATAGATCTTTTTTATTCCTTTTTTGTCTGCCGCGGTGCTAAGCAGGTTCTCGCGTATATTCAGATAGATCTCAGAACATATAAGAAGGTTTGAGTCCACGAACATGTCCAGAGTATGGTTTACCGCTCCCTCGGTAGAATTCTCTATGGGAACTACGCCATAATCCGCCTGCCCTTTCTCCACCATAAAGAAAACCCCGGATATGCTGTCGCAGGAAATATAATCAAGGCTCGACCCGAACTTTTTCATAGCCACCTGATGCGTGAATGTGAGCTCCGGACCCAGAAAAGCTATTTTAATTGGACTTTGCAGGGCAAGACACCCCGACATGATCTCGGCGTAAATTGCCTCGAGAGACTCCTCTTTCATGGGGCCCCTGCTTCTGTCACGTATACTTTTATATACCTGGCTTTCCCGGTCAGGACTGTATACAGACCGGTTCTTTCTCCCCTTCATAAGGCCTATCTCGCGGCTTATGGCGGCCCTTTCATTTAGAAGGTCGATAAGTCTGGAATCGATCGTGTCTATGCCTTTACGCAGCTGGCTGAGTGTTTTGCGCTTCATCCCCCGACTCCTTTTGTTCTCCGTTTCCTTCCGGCCTGGCGCTTTCAGACGCCACAACTTCCTGAGACTTGCCGTAATCCAGGTCCTCTTCGCTGAAATCCCTCAACCCGGGAAGGTCGTCCAGAGAGTTCAATCCGAATATTTCCAGGAATTTCCGCGTGGTCGCGTACATCAAAGGTCTGCCGATCACCTCTTTTCTTCCCTTTATGACCACAAGGTCCTTCTCCAGAAGGGTCTTTATGACCCCACCCACATTTACCCCTCTTATTGCCTCTATCTCGGCCCTCGTGGCAGGCTGTTTATAGGCGATTATAGCCAGAGTCTCCAAAGAGGGCGCGGTAAGCCGGTCGGCGTCCTTCTGGTACAGGTTGTTTATCCAGGGCATGAATTCCGGTTTGGTCACTATACGGTATCTTCCGGCTATTTCAGCTATGTTGAACCCTCTGGCGGGAGAACCGTATTCTTCCTTAAGAGCTTTTATTCCTTGTTCTATTTCCTTGGGATCCACGTCATTTATCGCCCCAACAAGCTGGTCTTTTGTAAGACCCCCTTCAGAGACCATAAGAAGCGCCTCGATTATGCTCTTGGTCTTTTGTATGTCATCCATATCGTCACCCCGGGTATTTCTTATCCTTTATATGTAAAATGTATACTGACTCAAGTCCCGTTCCTGGCCACCTCAGGATTCCTTATTATTTCTATCTCACCGAAAGCATCCTTCTGGACCACCAGTATCTCCCTCATCTTCATCAATTCCAGTACGGCCAGAAAAGTTGCTATTATCTCGTCTTTGTTCATGGCGTCGGTGAAAATAGATGAAAAGATCAGACTTGGGGACTCTGCCAACAGATGATATATGTCATGTATCTTATCACTTACGGAAAAGGTATTCCTCACAACCTTGAAGAATGATTCCCTGGGCACATCGCTCAGGACCTTCCTGAAGGCGGTTATAAGGTCAAAAAGGCTGGCCTCAAAATACCTGGAGCCATCCCCGGATACGACGAGGCCTTTCTCTCCTTCCCCTTCGCGTAAGAACATGCCTTTATGCATGTCATGCATTCTCTGTAGTTTTCCGGCGGCTTCCTTATACTTCCTGTATTCGAGCAGTCTTTTTACAAGTTCTTCCCTGGGGTCCTGCTCCTCCTCCTCGGCCTCCTCGATCTCCTCGGGCGGCAAAAGCATTTTACTTTTTATGTGTATCAATGTAGCGGCCATGACAAGAAACTCACCCGCTATTTCCAGATCAAGCATCTTCATCAGCTCAAGATACTCTAAATACTGTTTTGTCACGCTCGTTATAGGAATGTCGTATATGTCGATCTTATCCCTTTTTATGAGGAAAAGGAGAAGATCCAGCGGCCCCTCGAAAAAATTAAGTTTTACTTTGTAAGTCATAGTTCACGCATATACGATATGTTACAGGTGATAACAGGCGCCTATCACTTTCTATTTTTCAATCAACTATCTGATGCAGACACTTTTTGACCTTTTTCATCGTGTCGGCGGCTTTATGTCTCGCCCTCTGGGCGCCTTCAAGCACTATCCGCCGGGTTTCCTTATCTGTGAGGCTTTCACGCCTGGCCCTTATGGGATCTAGATAAGCGTTAAGCGCCTTCGTGAGTTTACCCTTGACCTCGACATCACCCACCGTTCCCTCCCGATATCTCCTCTTAAGGTCTTCGACCTCTTCCTTGTCGGGATTAAAAATGTCGTGATATATAAAAACCGGATTCCCTTCTACCTTGCCCGGAATATCGGCCCTCACCCTGTTAGGGTCGGTGTACATGCTGAACACTTTCTTTTTCACAGCTTCGGGGGTATCAGAAAGAGATATGAAATTGCCGTAGCTTTTTGACATCTTCCGGTTATCAAGACCTACCAGTTTTGATACCTTGGTCAGCATGGGAGCCGGTTCGGGGAATATATCTTTCTTGTACAGGCCGTGGAACCTTCTCACGATCTCCCGCGTAAGCTCAAGATGCGGCAGCTGATCGCCCCCCACAGGCACGACATCGGCCGAATACAGCGCGATATCCGCGGCCTGCAGGACCGGATAGCCCAGAAACCCGTAGGTGGCGAGCATGCGGCCTTTAAGCTCGCGTAACTGTTCCTTGTATGTTGTGCACCTCTCAAGCCATCCCAGCGGTGTCAGCAATGAAAAAACCATCGCCAGCTCGAGATGTTCGGGCACCATGCTCTGTATAAATATAACGCTCTTTTCGGGGTCTATGCCGGAAGCTACCCAGTCTTTTACGATCTCCAGACTGTTCTCTTTAATGTTCGATGGTTTCTCATATTCGCTCATAAGAGCGTGCCAGTCGGCCACCATGAAAAAACAATCGTAACTATCCTGGAGTTCTTTCCAGTTATTGATCGCCCCTACCAGGTGCCCGAGATGCAACTTCCCGGTAGGTCTCATGCCGCTCAGTATAACTTTTTTTTTCATGGGCGCTATTTCTTGTCGAGCCTTCTGGCGATCTTCTGCACCATGTAGGCCTCCAGTATATCGTCAGTCCTGATGTCGTTGAAATTCTTTATCGTTACCCCGCACTCGAACCCTTCCTTGACCTCTCTTACGTCGTCCTTGAATCTCTTGAGAGCGTTTATTTCGCCGTCGAATACGACCTCCGCTCCTCTTTTTACCCGGATACGGTCTTTACGATGTATGACACCCTTAAGCACGGCGCATCCGGCCACCTTGCCTATCTTGGACGCGGTGAAAACCTCTTTTATCTGCGCTCTACCCTGGAACACTTCCTTTTTCTCAGGCTCCAGCAGACCTTCCATGGCGGCCCTGACATCGGCAACAGCCTCGTATATTATGTCATAAAGCCTTACATCCACTTGCTCGTTCTTGGCCAGATCCTCGGCCTTTACCTCGATCTTTACGTGAAAGCCTATTATAACGGCGTTAGTTACCATGGCGAGCATAACGTCTGACTCGTTTATGTTACCGACCGTTGAATGTATAATATCCAGCTTTACCTCGCTGGTAGACAGATCCTCAAGCGATTGTTTAAGCGCCTCTACAGACCCTTGTACGTCGGCCTTAAGAACTATCTTGAGCTCCTTTACGGCCCCTTCGGCCATGCTGGCATGAAAATCTTCCAGTGTGATCCTGGCGCCTGAACCTATCTTTTTCTTTCTGGTCTCGTCTGTTTTTAGAAGAGATAATGTCTTGGCCTTTTTCTCGTCCTTTACGACAAAGAACTCTTCCCCGGCCGCGGGAACTCCGATAAGACCCATGACCTCGACCGGGGTAGAAGGCAGAGCTCTGTCAGACCTCTTGCCCTTGTCGCTTTTCATGGCTTTTATCCGGCCGTAACAGTGGCCGCAAAGCACTACGTCACCGGGCCTGAGTGTTCCGTTCTGGACAAGAAGCGTAGCCATTACTCCCTGTCCGGGGGTCTTCTTGCTCTCTATCACCACTCCCCTGGCTTTTATGTCCGGAGTGGCCTTGAGCTCCAGCATCTCTGACTCGAGCATAAGCATCTCTACAAGAGCGTCCACGCCTTCTCCGGTCTCCGCGGAGACCTCTACCATTATAGTATCTCCATCCCATTCCTCGGGAGCAAGCCCTTCTACCTGGAGCTCTCTTTTTACCCTATCTGGATCGGCCGCGGGAAGATCACATTTGTTTATCGCCACTACTATGGGTACTTTTGCCGCCCTCGCGTGGTCTATCGCCTCCTTGGTCTGAGGCATTACACCGTCATCAGCCGCCACCACCAGCACGACCACGTCGGTGGCATTGGCGCCGCGCGCCCTCATGGCCGTAAAAGCCGCATGGCCCGGTGTATCCAGAAAAGTAACCGCGCCCTTCTGTGTTTCTACCTTGTACGCGCCTATATGCTGGGTGATACCGCCCTTTTCACCTTTAGTTACCATAGTCTTGCGTATATAATCCAAAAGCGAAGTCTTGCCATGGTCCACATGCCCCATGAAAGTAACAACAGGAGCTCGGGTCTGAAGTGTCCCCTTTTCCTCCCCGTGGTGTTCACTTACAAGTTCCTTCTCAATGGACTCTATGCTTTCGGGAAGTTCCAGGATATACCCGAAGTTCTCCATCACCTCGCGTACTGTCTCCTCGTCAAGCTCCTGATTTATGTTCACAAAAACACCTTTAGATACCAGATGCTGCATGATAACGTTGGGCTTAAGATTCATCTTCGGCGCAAGTTCCCTTATACTTACAGGCACGTTCACCTGCAGTTTCTGCGGAGCTTTCCGCTCTATGGGCTTTTGCGGCATGCTCGCCGGGCGTGATTTTGACTTAGCGTGCTTCCCTTTTTTCCTTCTGCCGCCGGGTCCCGAGGTTACACCGATCTCTTTTTCTATTATCTCGATTATAGGCCTTTTTGTGTCTTTTTTAGACCTTTTTACAAAAGGTTTTCGCACCTCACCTTTTTCAACTATTTCTATGCCGGATGAGCCTTTTTCTTTCTTACCCTTCTTTTTGCCCCTCTCCTTTCCAATATCTTTTTCCGTGCCGGCGGCGGCGGAGCTTTCATCCTTTTTTTCTCTTTCCGCGGGTTCTATGTCCACTTTACCCACTACCGTCAAGCCGGACTTTTTGTCATCTTTGACCGGGGGCGCGGTCTCTTGTTGGGGCTTGTTCTGCTCCTTAACAGCTTCCGCTTTATCCGGAACATCGGCGATATCCTTTTTTGCCGGCGCTTTCTTTTTTGAGGGTTTAACGTCTTTTAATTTCTTTTTGGGTTTTTTGACGGCTTTGGTCTTGGCCTTCTCGGGTACGCCCAATTTCAGGCGGATAAGACCCACCAGTTTATCGTCTATGGAGCTGGAATCATCCTCAACATCCACATACATTTTCTGGAGCTGTTCTATAATAACATCGGCGCTTACCCCTATTTCTTTCGCCAGATCTTTTACCTTTATCGACATAAAACACCCTCTTTATTCTTTGTCCGGAGATGTATCACTTTCCCCGGAATCGCCGGCCGCTCCCGCGTCACTATCGGCAGTTTCGTCTTCTCCGGTCTCCGCGTCTTTCTTGTTTTCCTCCGCTTGCTCCGTGCTCTCTTCGGGATCTTGCGCCGGACCTGCTTGCTCTGTCTGACCTTCAGCGTCTTCAGCGTCCGCGTCTTTCTTGTTTTCCTCCGCTTGCTCCACGCTCTCTTCGGGATCTTGCGCCGGCTCTGTTTGCTCTGTCTGATCTTCGGCGTCTTCAGTCTCCGCGTCTTTCTTGTTTTTCTCCGCTTGCTCCGCGCTCTCTTCGGGACCTTGCGTAAAAGAAGACCCTTCTCCCGCTCTCTCCGCTTCTATCGCGGCTATTTCTTCCGCCCGGGCCCTCTCTTCCCTGTCCTTTTTTTCCAAAGCTCCCGCATACGCCTCCTCGCACAGGCTGACTATCTTTTCGGCGGTCTTCTGACCTATCCCTTCTATGTCTGTAAGTGCCTCGGTCCCGGCAGCCAGTACCTTGTTAATATCTTCATACCCCTCTTCAAGGAGTTTTTCAAGGGCCTTCTGCGTTATGCCTTTAACTTCCGCCAATAATATTTCCACATACTCCCTTGCGGCTTCGGCCTTAAGTTCCCACCCCAGAAGCTTAGAGGCGAGCCTTATGTTCCTGCCTTTTTTGCCTATCAACAGTGAAAGCTGATCTCTTTGGACCGTGATCGCTATGGTCTTATTCTCTCTGTCTATTACCATTTTGGATACTTCCGCCGGACTTACCGCCGATGGCAGAAAATCTCTTATATCATCATACCACCTTATGATATCTATCCTCTCGCCGGAAAGTTCCTTGACGATGTCCCTTACACGCGATCCCCTCATACCCACGCAAGCGCCTACCGGGTCTACCTTTTCGTCCTTGGAACAAACCGCTATCTTTGTCCTGTCACCGGCTTCCCTGGCTATGGCCTTTATCTCCACTATGCCCTGGGATATTTCGGGGACCTCAAGTTCGAAAAGCTTTTTGACAAAACCCTCATCAGTCCGCGAAAGCAATATTTCAGCCCCGGAAGGACCCCTGGTAACGTCAATAATATAAGCTCTTATCTGTTCGCCCTGACGGAACCTTTCGCGTGGTATCTGTCCTGCCCTGGGAAGCAGCGCTTCGGCATCGTCCAGCTCCACTATTACGCTGCCTTTCTCGAACCTGTGAACAGCCCCGTTTATTATGGATCCCACCCTGGATATATATTTAGCGTATATTACATCCCTCTCGGCTTCTCTGATCTTCTGTATTATTACCTGTTTCGCGGTTTGAGCGGCTATTCTGCCGAAACGCTCGCTTTCGACCTCTTCCCCTTCGGAATACACGGTAACCTCGCCGGTCTCCTTGTCCATTATGACCATTATATCTTCCTTGGAGATATCCGCGTCGTCTATAACTTTGCGGGCGGCGCTCACAAGCGCGCTCTCTATGGCCTCAAAGAGGATATCCTTGTTTATGCCCTTCTCTCTCTCTATCCTTTCCAGTGCCGATAATAATTCTCCGTTCATACTTGTCCTCGCTTATTGATAAATACCGTTTTTTTTCTAGATCTCGACCCTGAGACGGGCTTTGGCTATGTTCTTTCTCTTCAGTTCTATGGCATCGCCTGAGGATAATTTTATGGTAATGTCCTCATCTCGGTAAGCCGCAAGCTCGCCCTCAAATTGCTTTTTTCCTTCTACGTAATCATAAGTGCTTACTATTATTTGTTTTCCGTTAGCCCATTTCAGGTCAGCATCTGTCTTGAGTACCCTGTCAAGACCCGGCGAAGAAACATCTACCGTGAAAAAGTCACCGCAAACAGCGCTTTTTTCCATCCAGGCAGACACCTTTCTGTTGAAATCGGAACATTCGTCAAGAGTAATTCCGCCCTGCTTATCTATTGTGATGTCCAGAGAGATACCGGCGCCTTTCCTGGACATTACATCCAGCAGGTAATAATCGTCCTTTTCAGCTTCGGCCTGTATGAATTCCGCCAGTTTTTCAGGTATTACAGATCCCATTGTTATTTTCCTGTCATTTTAAGGCCTGCTAGTCTTTTTTATAAAAAACCCTTCTACGAACACCCTTTTCCGGTGGTCAAAAAAATAAGTGGGCTGGAATGGCCCACTTATCATTAAGGGTCTTATGAGATTTTATTATAATAATGTACGGTTGTCAAGGCATATTCAGGCGCCGCATTCCCGCTCCCCGCTTTGCCGGGGCCAGGCGGGGCATTCAGCCGGCGTTATTCATATCCCACGAAGTTCTCTACCCTGATCTTGTCCTCCGGCATACCGAGGGAGCTTTTGAGCATCTCGACCAGACAGCTCACCATGCCCGGGGGGCCGCATACAAAGAACACCCGTTCATTGAAGTCGGGTATCTGATCTTTTATCATGTTCTCGTCTATGTACCCGCTGCATCCTTTCCAGCCTAGCCGGGCCGCGTCCGAAGAGGTAACGGTATGTATCACTCGAAGGGAAGGATTTTGCTTCTGCATGAGATCTAAGTCTTCCCGGAATATTATATTATCCGGATCGGCGCTTCCGTAAAGAAGTTTTATGTCGGTCTCTATCCCCTTATCTGTGGCATATTTACATATGCTCCTGAAAGGCGTTATGCCAATTCCTCCCGAAAGAAGAGCGATCTTGTCTTTTCCCCCCTCGAATGTCAGGTTCCCAAAGGGCATTTTGAGCTTAACCTTGTCGCCCCTGCTGAGATCATTGAGTTTTTTGGAAAAATCGCTGGATGTAAGTTTTTTCGTAAACTCCACATACCCTTCTTCGGTCGGCGATGAAGAGAACGAAAAAGGCTTTTTTCTTTCCTCTCCTTCGATGTCAAGGTGCACAAAGAACCATTGCCCCGGCTTGAAATAAAAACCATCCTGTCTTGTGAACCGGAAACTCTTCACCCCCGGTACCCGGTCTATAATATCGAGCACCTCCGCGCTATATTCTATCATTATCCACCGCGCCCTGTTCTTTCAGGATCTTATTCATTTCTGAGACAAGTTCGTTCTCGGCCACAAAATCGACCTTGCCTGTGGCCCTTGTCTTGAGCTCTATCCTGCCTTCCGCCAGGCTTTTCTTGCCTATCACCACCTGAAGCGGAAATCCTATAAGATCGGCGTCCTTGAACTTTACGCCGGCCGACCTTTCTCTGTCATCCAGTATCGTTTTGATCCCCGCTTCTTTAAGGGATGAGTAGATCTCCTCCGCTTTGGTACGGACGCTCTCGTCATCCATTTTAACGGGTATTATTACCGCGTCAGCGGGGCTCAAGGAAGGCGGCCATATTATGCCATCCTTATCATGGCTTGTCTCTATAAGGGTCGCCAGTATCCTGTTGACCCCTATGCCGTAACACCCCATGATAACGGGGTTCTCACGGCCGTTCTCATCAAGATAAGTCGCGCCCAGAAGAGATGAATATTTGGTCCCGAGCTTGAATGTGTGCCCTATCTCTACAGCATTGGTGATCTCTATGCCGCCGCCGCATCTGGGGCATTGGTCGTCCGCTGTAATAACCCTCGCGTCTATCCATTTATCCGCGTCAAAATCCCTGCCGGGTTTAACGTTTATCAGATGTGCCTCCAGCCGGTTCGCGCCGGCCACGGCGCTTTCCATATCCCGGACGGAAGTGTCGGCGTATATTTTTATGGAAAGCCCCACCGGCCCGGAAAAGCCCATGTCTGCACCGGTCACTTCCCTGACTTTCTTCTCGCCGGCCAATTCGAGTTTTTTAGCCCCGGTCGCTTTCTTTATCTTTGCCTCGTTGGCTTCATGGTCACCTCTGACAAGAACGGCCACCGCCTCGCCATCGGCAAGGTAGATCAATGTCTTTATAAGGGCCGCGGGCTTAACTTTGAGGAAAGAACTCACTTCCTGCACGGTGCTGGCTCCCGGAGTACTGACCTCTTCCATCTTTCCGGGCTCGGCGGACATCTTCCCGGAGCTCTTATACCCGACTCCGGCAACTTCCGTGCTCGCGGCATACCCGCACCCCGAGCAGGTCACTATTCTATCCTCTCCTATCTCGGACGGCACCATGAATTCATGGGAAACAGTCCCCCCCATAAGCCCTGGATCCGCCTCTACCGCCACATAGGGCAAACCACATCTTTGAAATATCCTGCAATACGCGTCATACATTTTTTTATAGCTTTTTTCCATGGACTCTGCATCTCTGTCAAAACTGTACGCGTCCTTCATTATGAACTCGCAGCTCCTTACCACTCCGAACCTGGGCCTGACCTCGTCGCGGAACTTTGTCTGGATCTGGTAAAGAACAAGAGGGAGGTCTTTGTAAGACCTTACCTCTTTGGATACCAGGTCGGTCACCACTTCCTCGTGGGTAGGTCCCAGCGCCATCTGCCTGCCGTGTCTATCGGTATATTTTATGAGCACGTCCCCGATGTCATCATAACGCCCCGTTTTTTTCCATAATTCGGGGGGCTGGATAGCCGGCATCAGAAGTTCAGCGCAACCGGCGCGGTCCATCTCCTCCCTTACTATTTCTGAGGCCTTACGAAGCGCCGCAAGTCCCATGGGCAGATATATGTACGCTCCGGAAGTGAGCCTTCTTATAAGACCCGCCCTTACCATCAGCTTGTGGCTTACGGCCTCGGCGTCCTGAGGATTTTCTTTTACGGTCGGTATAAATGAATTACTCCATCTCATTTTTTCTCCTTTGGATAACGGATATTACGCTTACTATGTGCGTTTGCCGGTTCCGGAAGGCCTTAATACATATCTTTTATCATTTTCACGAGCTCTTCTACCGCGGAGGAAGCCTCAACGGTCCGGATTATCTCCCCACGGCTGAATATAGCGCCTTTACCCTTACCGAAAGCCACTCCTATATCGGCGCTTTTCGCTTCTCCCGGACCGTTCACTTCACACCCCATTATAGCGATAGTAAGCCTTCTGGCAATAGGCCGGCCATTTTCGGCGGATATCTTTCTGAGCTCCTCTTCCATGTTCTCCACTATAGGGACAAGGTCCACCTGGCATCTCCCGCACCCCGGGCAAGATATAACCACAGGACCGAAATTCCTGAGCTCCGAAGCCTTTAGAATGTCTCTGGCGGCATACACTTCTGTCACCGGATCTCCGGTCAGAGACACCCTTATGGTATCTCCTATGCCGTCAAGGAGAAGCGCACCTATCCCCATGGCGCCTTTGACAATGCCCAGGCGTGAGGACCCCGCGGCGGTAACTCCTACGTGAAAAGGATGATCACATTCCCCGGCCATCATCCTGTAGGCTTTTACGGTCGAAGGCACATCCGAACATTTAAGCGATATGACTATATCCTCGAATTTTTTGGCGCGGAAAATCTCAAGATATCTCAACACCATTTCTACCATGCACGCGGCCGTATCGCCCCCGGCCACCGGGTCCGGGCCGAGGGAGCCGGAATTCGCGCCTATCCTCAAAGGTATGCCTTTATCCCGCGCGGCGTCTATAACAGCGTCTACCTCCGGGGGTTTGAATATATTGCCGGGGTTTATCCTTATCTTATCCGCTCCGCTCTCAATGGCCTCAAGAGCCAATTTGTAGTTAAAATGTATATCGGCTACAACAGGGATATTTATACTTTCCTTTATATCTGCTATAGCTTTAGCGCCCTTAATGTCCTTTACGGCCAACCGGACTATCTCACAACCCGCCTCTTCCATAAGACCTATGGAAGAGACAGTACCATCTACGTCAGAGGTATCGGTCTTGGCCATAGACTGTATACTCACAGGATGACCCGAGCCTATCTTAACGCCGCCAACCGAAACTGTCCGTGTTATCCTGCGTTCTGTCATAATGATCCGCCGCCGGTTAAAAGCTTTATCTGTCCCCCAGTGGAGTAAATTTAAGAACATCCTGCCAGCTCACGAAAAGCGCGAAAGCTATTAGCAGTATGAGCGCTGCCTGTGTTATCGTCTCCTGCGTTTTTACGCTAACCGGCCTGCCTTTTAATTTTTCCAGAGCTAGAAATATAACGTGACCCCCGTCAAGCACCGGGAACGGTAAAAGGTTGAATATGGCAAGGGCCATGCTTACATTCGCTGTTATTATCAAAAGGGGCACCATACCTAAACGTGCCGCCTGGTTCATCATATGCATTATACCGATCGGGCCCGAAACTGAGGACTTCAAAGGCATGCCGCCAGTTATAAGGGCCCAGATACCCCGGTAGGTCATCGCGGTCAGGGACAGAAGTCTTTTACCTCCATGATAAAAAGCCTCGAAAGGCCCGTATGGGACAGAAATTATCTTGTCCCTGGGCCCTATCCCTATCATGGGCCTTGAGATCTTTTGCCCGAAAATATTGGTCACTGTCGAGATGTCGGGCTTTATTCCTACATTCAGCCTCTCCTCTCCGCGAAGTACCTGGAAAGCCAGGTCTTTTCCCCCGGAGGACCTCTCTCTTATCGCTTCCACGATATCGTCCCAGTATTCAACTCTCCGCCCATCTATGGAAACGATAACGTCTCCCGCTTCCAGGCCGGCCTCTTCAGCGGGATATCCTTTAAGGACCTGGCCCACTTCATTGGAAAGTGTCGGAACGCCTATCATGAATATGGCCCAGAAAAGAAAGAACGCGAATATGTAATTGGTTATAGCCCCGGCGGTGATCACCCAGAAACGGGCGCCCACAGATTTGGCGGAAAGTTCATTCTCGAGCCCGTGACCTTCCGACGGGTCCTCGCCAGCCATTTTTATATACCCTCCGAAAGGGAACAGCGATATTCTGTAATCTGTTTCTCCTTTTTTAAGGCCCAGGATCCGCTTGCCGAACCCTAGCGAAAAGACCTCCACTTTCACACCCGCGGCCTTTGCCGCCGCGAAGTGTCCCGCCTCATGCACTATTATGAGTACGCTGAAGACTATCAGTACCGTTAGTATGCTCAACAAAACCTAAGCACCTCCTCTTTGGCCCATTTTTCGACTTCTATTATATCGTCGAGATCGGGCTCTTCTATATTCTTATGCCTTGAAAGCGTCATTTCAACAAGCCTTATTATGTCCGTGAACTTTATTTTTGTCTCAAGGAAAAGCTTCACGGCCGTTTCGTTGGCGCTGTTCATTACCGCCGGCATGGTTCCTCCATCCTCAAGAACTTTGTAGGCCATATCAAGAGCCGGAAATTTTTTCCTGTCAGGCTCCCTGAATGTAAAGCTCCCCGCTTCGATAAAATCGACCCTCGGGAAGTCACTTGGCAGTATATCCGGGTACGAAAGCGCCCTCAGCACAGGAAACCTCATATCCGGCGAAAAAATACCGGCGGCCACGGTACCGTCGGTGAACCCCACCATTGAGTGTATCAGAGCCTCGGGATGTATCACGACCTTTATCCTCTCCGGGGGAATGTCAAAAAGCCATCTCGCCTCTATGACCTCAAGACCCTTGTTCATCAGAGTCGCGGAATCCACTGTTATCTTTCTGCCCATGTCCCATTTCGGATGAGCAAGAACGTCATCCACCGATACGCGGTCCATTTCTTCCGCGTTCATAGAGTCAAGAGAGCCTCCCGTTCCCGTTATGTAAAGTTTCTCTATTTCTTCGGGACGCCTGCCTGTTATGCACTGCGCTATGGCGCTATGTTCGCTGTCTACGGGAAGTATCACTGAACCGTTCTTCTTGAGCGAACCGGTTATGATCTTGCCGGCGGAAACTATCGGTTCCTTGCTGGCCAGAGCGACGGTCTTTCCGGCCTCAATGGCGGAAAAAAGAGGCACCAGCGAGGCCGTGCCCGATATCGCCATAAAAAGTATATCCGACCTTTCCTCCGAAGCCAGGGTTACCAGCGCTTCCTCACCCCCGGAGACTTTCACTCCACGTGGAGCCTTTGAGGAAAGCTCGCTGAGAAGACTTTCATCTCCTATGGCTATTCTCTCTGGCAGGAATTTTTCGGCCTGCTCAAGGAGCTTAGACACATTGCGCCCTGTGGCCAGGGCTTTTACTCGGAACTTGTCGGGATATCTGCCCGCTACGTCCAAAACGCTCCTGCCGACCGACCCGGTAGAGCCCAGAAGTATTATATCTTTCATCGTGCTATCTTTTTTGTTAAGCGTTAGGCACGCGTTAGAATGTCTTTACATAAAAATAAAAAACAGGTGCCGTAAAAAGCAGGCTGTCTATAAGATCAAAAACTCCGCCTATTCCCGCGAGATACGTGGCGGAATCCTTAACTCCACAGTCCCTCTTTATAAGGCTTTCGGCCAGATCCCCGACCTGCCCCAGCACCGCCATCAGACCACCCAGCACCAGTAGATGGAAAATGGAAAGATCCGTGATAAAGCTGCCCGCGGCAACGGCGGCTATCAGGCTGAAAAACACACCACCTATAGTTCCTTCCTTTGTCTTCTTGGGGCTTATCCGCGGGATCAGTTCATTTCTTCCGATAAAAGTCCCTGTAACATAGGCGCCTATATCCGCGCTTTTCGTCACAAGAACAACAAAAGCCACAAGGTTAGCCCCGTTGTCCAGGAGTTTGATCTTCATAAAGAACGAAAAGAACCACCCTATGTACAGCAGCGCGAAAAGAGTGAGGGCCATGCTGACAAGATGGTCTCGGGCGTTGTCTTTTCTGGTAAAGTGCATTGTAAGCACAAGAAGACTGGCGGTCACTATCATTATGGGCTCAAGGTTCTTAAGTCCGGGAAGCCCGACCCCCATGAATATCACTACCGGGATCAAACTGCCCGCCACCGCTCCGAAATACCTGTAGACGAATATGCCCTTCCTCTCTACCATCCGGAAGAACTCGTACTGCGAGACGCCGATGATCAGAGCTATCACCCCGCAGAACAACCAGTTCGGGAAAAAATATATTACCACGGCTACCGCGGCGAGAAGGACGGAGCTCATTACCGCCCTCTTAAGGAATTTATCCACCGAACCTCCTCTGTCTTTTGTCGTACTCCTCGATGGCTTTTTCAAGGTCGGGCTTTCTGAAATCCGGCCAGAGAGTATCCGTAAAGTACAGTTCGGAATAAGCTGACTGCCACAACAGAAAATTGCTCAGACGGATCTCCCCGCTGGTGCGTATGATGAGATCGGGGTCAGGAAGTGCCGCCGTGTAGAGATGCTTCTCCAGATCTTGCTGGGTTATTCTGTGTTCCCGGGCGCCGCCTCGGCCAGTCTCATTGACGGCGGCGTTGACCGCGTCCAGTATTTCCTGGCGGGCCCCGTAATTAAGCGCCACCGTAATGACCATGCCTGTATTGCCGCGGGTATCCTCGGTCGCTTTTTCCAGCGCTTCGCTCAAGTAGGATGGAAGATCCCCGATCCGTCCTATGGTATTGAACCTTATATTATTGTTTTTAACCTTGCTGATATATTTTTCCAGACTTGTTCTCATCAGGCCGAAAAGCGAGGCCACCGCTTCTCGCGGGCGAGACCAGTTCTCGGTCGAGAACCCGTATAGAGTGACCGCTTTAACACCCATCCGGGCGGATTGTTCGGTTATCTCATCAACAGACCTGACACCTTCGGCGTGACCCATCATATGGGGAACCCCTTTACGTTCGGCCCATCTCCTGTTGCCGTCCATTATTATGGCTATATGGTCCGGTACCTTCATGCTCAAAAGTGTCACACCTTTTTATGGGAGATAAACAGAAAAGCGAACCGTACAGGCCAGAAAAGAATTGAACCTTATCCTTCGATCCGAGCTTGCATACGGTCCGCTTTCGCCAGGCCGCGCCGCTCTATTTTACGGCCGGGTCTTTCTGCTGCTCTATGATATCTTCCCGCTGTTCCTCGAACTCGGGAAGTATCACTATCTCAACCCTGCGGTTCATGGCCCTTCCCTTGGCCGTTTCGTTGGAAGCTATCGGCTTGTATTCACCCTGGCCTATAGCTGAAAGTCGATCCGGAGAGACACCCTTGGACTCAAGATAATACAGTACATTCGTGGCCCGTGCGCTGGAAAGCTCCCAGTTGGATTTCCAGGAGGAGAACTTTATCGGCACGTTGTCGGTATGCCCGGTGATGCCAATATTCTTGCCGGGCACTTTATCGCTTATTATATTGATAAGCTTGTCAAGCACCGGATAAGCGCCGGGTTTGATGTCGGCTTTGCCGGAATCAAAAAGTATGTCTCCCGAAAGAATGATCGCGAGCCCCGCCTCATCGAGACGGAACGATATTTGCTCGTCTCTAAGCTGCTGGCTCAGTTTTTTCTCCATCATCCGTTTCGCGTCCTCGAATTCCAGCTGTTCCTGCCGGCGCTGGGCTTCCAGATCGTCTATCTTGGTCTGCAGCTCCTGTATCTGCTGTTTGCTGCGCGGGCTCTGCTTGTATAGATTGACAGCGCACCCGGAGGACAGCAGGCCCACCACCGCGACCAGCGTCAATGCCATAAATATCCCTCTGTTGCTCCGCATGTCTTCCTCCTTTTTAGAATTAATAATTTTTATTTAACCCCGGCATCGTTATATATGAACGTCTGTTTCCTGCTTTTACCGACGGAAACAAGCATTATATCGGTGCCTATAAGTTCTCTTATTCTCGATAGATATTTTCTGGCGTTCTCGGGCAAAGACTCGTATGAAGTTATATTCGAAGTATCGGAAAGCCAGCCGGGAAGTTCCTCATATACAGGCGAACACTTCCATAAAAAATTAGCGTCACCAGGCAGATTTGAGTATGTCTTCCCGCCATACTCATAGGCAACACATATCTTTATGGTCTCAAGCTCGTCAAGAACGTCTATTTTGGTTATGACCACCTGATCTATACCGTTTATCTCGACGGAATTTTTTACCAGTACGCTGTCAAACCATCCGCACCTGCGGGCCCTGCCCGTGGTGGCGCCGAACTCCCCGCCTTTTTTCCTTATCTTTTCCATCAGTTCGTCGCCGAACTCGGTAGGCAGAGGGCCTTCCCCTACCCTGGTAGTATATGCCTTCACAACACCTATGACCTTGTCTATCCTGGACGGCCCGACACCGGCGCCGGTACACGCCCCTCCAGCCGTGGAGTTGGACGAAGTAACATACGGGTAAGTCCCGTAATCAACGTCCAGGAAAGTGCCCTGGGCCCCCTCAAAAAGTATTTTCTGTCCGTTTTTCAGAGCCCCGTTAAGCAGCGGGGTGGTATCACACACAAAATCCTTAAGATACGCGGCATGCTCCAGGTATTCGTCAAATATGTCCCCGGTCGAGAACCCCTTAACTCCCTTGAACCCATTTATCAGAGAGTTCTTCTCTTCTATGTTCCTTTCCAGGCGCTGCTTGAAATATTCCGGATCATAAAGATCGGCCACTCTTATTCCTACTCGCGCGACTTTGTCGGCGTAACACGGGCCTATACCCTTTTTGGTAGTGCCTATCCTCCCCTTTTTCCTCCGGACTTCCCGGAGCTCATCTATTTTCTTATGGTAGGGAAAGATCACATGGGCCTTATCGCTCACTTTAAGCCTCCCTGCGCAGTCTATGCCCTGATCTTTTAAAAGCTCTATCTCCTCTATTAAAGCGGCGGGATCTATCACCACACCGTGGCCTATAACGCATATTTTCCCTTCATGCAATATCCCTGAAGGGATAAGATGAAGCACATATTTACTCTCACCTATGACCACCGTATGTCCGGCGTTGTTTCCGCCCTGGTACCTCACGACATAATCCACGTCCTGGGTAAGGATGTCTATTACCTTCCCCTTTCCCTCATCGCCCCACTGGGCACCCACGAGCACTGTCGACTTTGCCATCTTTCTGCCTCTGTTCCTTTGTATTTATAACACGTTCTATATTTTCACGAGCTTTACGTCAACGATATCTTTAGCCGCCTTAAGCTTCTTGATCGTTTCTTTTGATATCTCGCTGTCGACATTAAGAAGGCTTATAGCCTCACCGGTCTTTTTGTCCCGGCCAAAGCTCATCTCAGCTATGTTTACGCCGTCTTTGCCAAGTATGGTGCCTACCCTGCCTACCACGCCGGGAACGTCATTATTGGACACTACCAGCATATACCCTTCTGGGATGGCTTCCACATAGTATTTATCAAGTTTTATTATCCGGGGCTCCTTATTCGAGAAAAGCGTCCCCATGATAAAGTGTTTTTTCTTCGCCGTCGTGAACTCAACGCTTATAAGATTAGCGAAATCGGATATCTGTGATGTCTTTTTTTCCGACACCTTTATTCCCCTTTCCTGCGCTATCAGCAGGGCGTTGACATAGTTGACATCTTCCTCGAGAATAGGATCGAAGACCCCCTTAAGAAGCGCCCTGGTTATAACGTCCACATCCATATTAGCTATCTCGCCTATATAGTTGACCGTTACGGACTTTATCGGCTCCTCTATCAGCTGCGCCTGTATGGCTCCCAGCCTCTCGGCGAGATTGATATACGGTCCGAGGACCTCCATGAGTTCCTCTTCCATGGCGGGTATGTTGGCCGCGTTCCTGTAGCCCTTACCCTGGAGAGCGTCTGCCACGGATCTTGCCATGTCTACAGCTACGCTCACCTGCGCCTCTTCAGTGGATGCCCCCAGATGAGGAGTGGTCAAGACGTTTTCCATATTGACCACGGGACTGTCCACGGGAGGCTTGGCCTTGGTCTCAAAAACGTCCAGCGCGGCCGCGGCGACCTTTCCGGAAGAAAGGTTTCTGGCCAGGGCCTTTTCATCTATTATCCCCCCCCTGGCAGCGTTTATTATCCTTACCCCTTTCTTCATCTTTTTGAACGCTTTTTCATCCAGAAGATGCCTTGTCTCATCGGTAAGAGGTGTGTGTATGGTTATAAAATCGGCGTTCTTGATGAGCTCGTCCATACTTACCGTTTCAACACCCATAGAACGGGCCTTTTCGGCGGTAAGAAAAGGATCTGACGCTATTACCTTCATCCCGAAACTCAAAGCTCTTTTCGCGAACTCGGTGCCTATCCTGCCCATTCCTATTATGCCGAGAGTCTTACCGTAAAGCTCGACCCCCATGAACTTTTTCCTGTCCCACTTTCCCTGTTTCACTGAAATATTCGCCTGCGGAATATTCCTGGAAAGAGCCATCATCAGGCTGAAGGCGTGCTCGGCCGTAGATATGGTGTTGCCCGCCGGAGCGTTCATTACAACTATCCCTTTTTTCGAGGCCGCCGCCACATCAACGTTATCAAGGCCTACACCGGCTCTGCCTATTACCTTGAGCTTGTCCGAAGACTCTATTATCTTTTTAGTGACCGTGGTGCCGCTTCTCACTATGAGAGCGTCGTATCCCTTTATCTTCTTCGCCAGCTCGAGTTCGGAAAGTTTGGAGACCTCATCAACTTTTATACCTCTTTTTTTGAGTATATCCACACCTTCTTTAGACAAAGGATCGCTAACAAGTACTTTAATGGTCATTTCTTGATCTCCTTTTGGCTTAAATGTTATCCCCGGTCCTTTGGTCCGAGGGCACGACGCGATCAACGGGCTGAAACTATTTTATGATCTCCTGAACCTTCGCTACACCCTTTCCGAGAGGCACGCCGTATCCCAGCTGGCTTAAAACTATCTCTACCGCCGCTATCGCGGAAATAGTATCATACTCGTCCATATAACCAAGATGCGCTATACGGAATATCTTGCCCTTCAGGTCAGCCTGGCCTCCGGCTATGGTAACGCCCTGTTCGTCCCGCATCTTCTTAACAAGCGCTTTTCCGTCCACTCCATCAGGCACCTTCACTGAAGTAACGGCGTTAGACGGTCTTTCGGCGAATAGTTCAAGACCCATCGCCTTAACGGCCTCCCTGGTAGCATGCGCGAGCCTGGCATGTCTTTTCAGTACATTGTCGAGCCCTTCCTCAAGCATCATGTCAAGCACAGCGTTCAGCCCGTTTATAAGGCTTACTGCCGGGGTCCACGGGGTATCATCCTTGGCATGCGACTTTAAAGCCGCTTTCAGGCAGAAATAATATCTGGGCATATCCGATGTCTCGATCAGTTTCGCCGCTTTGGGGCTTACCGATATAAAGGAAAGTCCCGGCGGCAGCATCATGCCTTTCTGGGAGCCCGAAACTATAACATCCACTCCCCATTCGTCAGGCCTGAACTCATCGGCCGTAAGACCGCTGATAGCGTCCACAACAAGAACGGCGTCACTGGCCGCCACTACTTTGCCTATGGCTTTTATATCGGTGACCACGCCTGTAGAGGTCTCGCAGAGAGTACTGTAGACGGCCTTGACCCCGGGCTCCTGCTTAAGAAGTCTGGCCACTTCTTCCGCTTTAGCGGCCTGACCCCATTTTACGTCATAAACCACCGGCTCAGCGCCGTAATATCTGCAGATATCAACGAACCTCTCACCGAACTTACCGGCGCTTATGACTATAGCCTTATCTCCCTTTGACAGCAGGTTGACAACCGAGGCTTCCATGGCCCCCGTCCCGCTTGAAGCCATAGTAAGCACGGGGTTAGAGGTCTGGAACACCTCCTTCAGCTTGACATTAACCTCTTTCAGCACCGCCTGAAAAGCAGGGGTCCTGTGATGTATCATGGTATCCGCCATCCGCAAAAGCGCCTTTTCGGGTACCGGCGTAGGCCCCGGGGACATTAATCTGTACTTTTTCATATAAATACCCCTTTCTTTTTTGATATTTTATCAATTTAACCTGGTTAATTTCGCCAGGTTGAATTCAGCGATCCCCGCATACGGAGTTAACAGGGCTATTGTTTAGGCATCGTTTCTATAACATGGTCCACTATGCCGTAGTCCCTGGCCTCACCGGCGCTCATGAAATAGTCCCTGTCTGTATCCAGCTTTATCTTTTTTATGTCTTTTTCCGTGTGCCGGGCCAGTATGCCCTCCAGTGTCTCCCTCATCCTCAGGATCTCCTTTGCCTGAATGCTGATATCGGCAGCGGCTCCCTGCACACCTCCCCAGGGCTGGTGCATCATTATCCTCGAATAAGGCAGAGCGTATCTTTTCCCTTTGGCTCCGGCCGCCAGAAGCACCGCGCCCATGCTCGAGGCCTGCCCTACACAAAATGTGTTCACGTCGGGCCTCACATACTGCATCGTGTCATAGATCGACAGCCCGCTGGTAACACTGCCGCCGGGAGAATTGATATAAATGTTTATATCCTTATCCGGATCCTCCATCTGCAGGAACAGTAATTCAGCCACAACTATGTTGGCCACGTTGTCGTCTATAGCAGAGCCTATGAATATTATCCTGTCCTTTAGAAGGCGCGAGTAAATATCGTACGCTCTTTCCTGGCGTCCTTCCTTCTCTATTACCATGGGTATTATGCTCATTCTATCCTCCGTTCTTTTCGGGGGTTTCCCGCTCATCCTTTTGTCGACACGACCGCTTCGGACAATAAAAGCTCCAGGGCCTTATCTTCCCTGATCTGTTCCCGCAGGCCATCCATGAGGTCATGTTCCCGGTAATACTTTTTAACCTCCTCAAAAGGCTTGTTATAAGAGGACGCAAGCGATGAGATCCAGGAATCGATCTCCTCCTCGCTTACCTCCACGTTCTCCCGCCTTGAGACTTCCTCAAGTATAAAATATATTCTCACCTTGTTCTCGGCCTCTTTGGAAAGCTGGCTGGTGAGCTTGTCTTTGTGGCTTTCTATAGTGTCCTTATCCAGGCCTTTCTGCAGAAGATCGTTCTCCGCCCTGTCCATGAGCACCTTGAGCTGTCTTGATACCATTGTACCCGGCAATTCAAAACTGTGTTTTTTTATGAGCTGTTCGAGTATCTGGTTCTTCATGGCGATCTTCTCGTTATCTTCCTTTCTCTGCATAAGCTCGTCCCGGATCTTACCGCGAAGTTCTTCCAGAGTCTCCACACCGGCCTTTTTCGCCATTTCATCGTCCAGCGGGGGAAGCTTTTTTTCCCGCGTCTGATTGATCTCGACCTTGAAAACGGCTTTTTTGCCCGCGTATTTCTTGTCTGGATATCCTTCCGGCAAAGTCACGTCTATATCCGTATTATCGCCTTTCTTGAGGCCCTCCAGTTTTTCCCCTATTCCGAGCATTGAAGCTTCCTTGGAGACCTCTATCCACATGTTCTCTCTCTTTTTAGAGACAGACTCTCCGCCGACAAAAGACTCCACATTGGATATGGCAAAATCACCTTTCTCGAGCGGGCGGTCCGTGTCTATGAACTCGGCGTGTATATTGCGCAACCTTTCAAGTGTCTCATCCACTTCTTTTTCCTCGACCTGGACCTTGTTCGCTGACACCTTGAGGCCCTTGTATTGTTTAAGGGTTATCTCCGGCTGACAATCTACCCTGGCCTTAAAAGAGAGCGCGCCGGAATCTTTCATGTCAACATCTGATATCTCCGGATAGCTCACGGGGTCTATGTTATGCTTTTCAATGACCTGCTGGTATGCCCGGGGAATAAGCCGCTGCTTTGCTTCCTCTATGGCATCTCCATGATGCTTCTTGCGGATCATGTCCATCGGGGCTTTACCGGGACGGAACCCCGGGATCTTAGCGCTCTTGCGCATTTCCTCAAGAACCAGCTCTATGGTCTCTTCCACCATTGAGCTGGGCAGATCTATATCAAGTTGTTTTGCTGTTCCCGCGAGTTTTTTTACACTGCTTTTCATTTTATCTTCCTCTTCTTTTTAAAATGACCGTGACACTGCCCGTGGAATATCAAATCCCGGGCTCGATAAGCCCGTAATCACCATCGTTCTTCCTGTATATAACGTTAGGCTTTCCCGTATCCGAGTTGGCGAACATCATAAAGATCTTATCCGCCAGTTCAAGCTCCAGTCTGGCTTCTTCCGGGGACATCGGCTTATCCGGAAAAATATCCTCTTTTATTATCGCGCCTCTTGTTTCGGGAACCTCTATATCCTCTTCATAAACCGCGGCCGCGGGAGCCCTCATAGGAGCCATTATCCTGTTCAGGACAGCTCTTTTCCTTTTTGTGGACATTTTGCTGTGAAGCCTTCTGAGCTGTTTTTTGACATTATCAGCCGCGTTATCTATTGAAGCGTATATATCTAGGGAACTTTCCTTCGCTATGATCCTGTTCCTTTTAAGATATAATATGACCTCGACCAGCTGCCTTTCCTTTTCCGCTTCAAGAACAACTTCGCACCTGTATATACGGCTGTAAAGCTTTTCTATCCTGCCGAGCCGTTTGTTTATATATTTTTTCAGATCCGGAGCAAGCTCGATATTCCTGCCTGTGATATTTATATCCATATTCCGCACTCCTTTATCGTTTTATAGAATAGATCCCGCCGCGCGCATCGATCCCGGGCTGCCCGGGATCGGAAAAATATTAATATATCATATATCGCCCGATATTTACAGTGTCATTTTTCCTGAAATAACGCTCCCCCACCCATCTACATACTGAACCTTTCCCCCAGGTATATTTCTCTGGCTTTCGGATCATTTATTAGCTTATCCTTGGACCCCGATATAAGTATCTGTCCTTCGTACATTATGTATGACCTGTCGGTTATGGTAAGAGTCTCCCTGACATTATGGTCCGTAAGAAGTATCCCGAGCCCCATATCCTTGAGCTCCTTTATGACCTCCTGGCAATCGTATACGGCTATAGGGTCTATCCCGCTGAAAGGTTCGTCAAGGAGTATGAACATAGGGTTGGTCACGAGCGTCCTAGTGATCTCAAGGCGGCGCCTTTCTCCTCCGGAAAGAGTATATGCCTTGTTCTTCCTCAGGTGAGCTATTTTAAGCTGGTTCAGCAGCCTGTCAAGCTGCCTGGTCCTTTCGCTTCTCGGGAAACCCAGGGTCTCCATTATCGCCATTATGTTCTCCTCTACCGTCAGCTTCCGGAATACGGAAGGTTCCTGAGAAAGGTAACCTATCCCCGAGCGGGCCCTTTTATGAATAGGGAATTTTGTAATATCCTTATTGTCAAAAATTACATGGCCTTTTTCGGGTTTTATTATGCCGGTGACCATGTAGAACGTAGTGGTCTTACCCGCCCCGTTAGGTCCTAAAAGCCCGACGATCTCTCCCCGGCGCACATTTATGCTCACACCTTTCACTACTGTCCTGCCTCCGTATTCCTTGACCAGGTCCCTGGTCTCAAGTAAATGCATGCTCTCTCCTGTTTAGATATACATAGTTGCCATGCCGCCAGTTGCCGTGCTGGCGGTCATCATGTTGCGGCCGCATTGAGAAGCTGCCTATTTTTCCCACATTCTGTCCAACTCTCCCAATTCACCCGGGTCAATGATTATACGCGGCCGGCCCAGAAGTTTCGCGCTTTTGGTGCTGTCGGTATAAACCGCCTTGTCGCTCAGGGTATAGCTGTTGCCCTTTCTGACCCTGACATTGCCCTCAGCCGTTACCATTGATATCTTACCGCCTTCCGGATCGAATTCGACGGTAAGCATGTCCGAAAAAAGCCTGCCGTCGGCGTCTTCTACCATCACATTGTCCCGGAAGACCGCGATATTTTCATCGTATCTTACTTCCAGGGGCCCCGTGCTTCTGACCGTCGTATCAGGCTCTATTGTAACGGTAACATCACTGTTAAGCCTGGCCCAGCTCTCTTCAGAGTTAGCCATGCCTCCGGTACCCGTCGCCGTCATGCCTTCGCGGCTTATCTCGACCAGTGCATCGGTATATATCTCTTTGGTGTCCTGACGCCAGTTCGCGCTTTCTGTAAGAAGCGTAAAATCCTCCCCTGAACTGACATTAACATTACCTATAAGCTCGACCTCTCCTTTTTCTTTCCGGTATATACCGGAATCAGAAGTAAGGTCAATGGTCGCGTCCTCTCCATAAGCTATGGCTTTGAGATCGTTGAGGTGTATGTCGTCACCTATTATCCTGGCCGAATCTCCGGTAAGATGCCATTGGCTTACACCTTTCGGACTGCGCCCGTCTATCGAAAAGGAGGTCACATTCTGCTCTATCCCCGGACCATCTCCTTGAGAATGTTCCCCGCTCTGGTCCGCGATATCCGCCTGTGGACGCCGCAGATAAAAACACACGCCCAATATCGCCAAAGCTATGATCCCTGTCTTGATCATTTTTCTCATGGTAAGTGTCACCTCAGTTTTTTCCCATATCCCCGGCAGGCTTTGTCTTCCACCTTTTATGTATCCAGACCCACTGTTCGGGATGTTCCCTTACGTGCTTTTCCAATATGGCTGTCCATTCCTGGGTATAGTTCCTGACTTCGCGCTCTTCCTTGAGCCTTTCTGGAACGCGTATAGGCTTCTCAATGACCATCTTATGCGTATCGTCGGCGCCCCGTATGATAAATACCGGCACGATATCAGTACCCGCGGCGGCAGCCATTTTTACAGGGGCAGTAGGCGTAAAAGCCGGTTCACCGAAGAAATCCACAAAAGTGCCTTCTATGCTGTCAACATCCTGATCGGGCACTATGCCGAGCACATTGCCTTTTTTAAGTTCAAGCAGCATCTTCCTGGGAGACTCATCCCGATATATCGCTCTGGCCCCGAACCTGGAGCGCATATCTGATATTATTTTATCATACCTGTCAAAATATATCCTTCTGGCTACAAGCGCTCCCGGATATCCGAACGCTCTGAGGCCTATTCCCAGCAATTCCCAGTTACCGAAATGGAACCCCATTACCAGTGCCCCTCTGCCCCGGGCAAGGACTTCATCAAGATATTCCCTGCCTTGAACGCCTGAAAACATCTTCTTAACGTCTTCGGGACCCATAGACAGAAGCTTTACCCATTCAACCCCGTTCTTGGCCAGATTGATAAAAAGCTTTTCGGCTATCCTGACGTTGGCTTCGTGGTCGCCGCCCAGAAAACTGTCCAGGTTAGACACCGCCGTTTCCCTGTAGCGTTTCAGGTAC
>CAYVIW010000012.1:0-1843 GCA_964451815.1 uncultured Planctomycetia bacterium
CGCGTGGTTATACGCGTCTATCCTGAAGGCCAGCATGAAAAGCAGAACCAGCCCCAGGCTCACCGTGAGAACATGATCTTTGCTCAAAACCTTTTCCTCTTAAAGATAACGGCCGAAAGATACAGCAGCCCCCAGCAATAAATAAAGGTATACATGCCTACCGCCACCATGACCCAGCCCGGAAGAGGGTCCCATGAGTGCGCTATCCTCACCCGGAGATCGAAGAACTCAAAGTGGGGTATAAGGTAATAAAGCGTTCCGTACAGTAAAGACGCCGCGCCTTCTGAAAAAAGCGCCATGTTCCTTAACTGCCCGGACGAACCCGCTATTATGATGTACAACAGAAAAGTCAGCGTTACATTAGCCGATGTAGTGAGAAAGGTAGAGAACAACATAACAAGCGCGGTTACAAGCACCAGAAACAACAGACCCAGGATATATCCCTGAAAGATCAGAGCGGTATCGATCGGACCGCCGGCTATCGAGCAGAAAAAGACAAATATGCCGTAAAAAGCTGAGAACGCTCCTGTGGAAACTACAGCCCCTCCCGCGAATTTACCGATTATGACCGAATATCTCGTAACAGGTTTGGCAAGAAGAGGATATATTGTCCTTGCTTCTATCTCTTGAGGGATCTGCCTGGCCATGAACGTCACGGCGATAATGAACGAAAAAAGAGTGACCAGAGAATACCCTATATCTTTTATGTATCGCGAAATATCCTCAATACCGAAAAAATCCTGATAGAACAGGAACCCAAGAAGGCTCAGCATCAGGATCAACAGGACATAGAGATCCTTTTTCCTGATAAGCTCCTTGAGCATCGCCCGCGCTATCGCTGAAACCGTCGTCATTCCGCTCCTCCGATTATCTTGAGAAAATGGCTTTCCAGTGTTTCCCCCTGTTCCCGCGCGGTCAGTATATCTTCCATAGGGCCGGAAACGACGATCTTTCCTTTATCCAATATACCTATACTGTCGCAGACAAGCTCCGCTTCGGACAGTTCGTGAGAAGAGAAAAATATCGTTTTGCCTTTTTGCCTGAGTTCCTGCAGAGTTTCCCTCATCTTTTTTCTGGAAACAGGGTCAAGACCACTTGTAGGTTCATCAAGGATCAGAAGGTCAGGGTCATTTATGAGCGCCTGCGCAAAACTGACCTTCTGCAGCATTCCTTTCGAAAAAGTTCTCATCACTCTGTTGGACACTTTCTCGAGGTCCACAGAAACGAGAAGTTGTTCTATCTGTTCCTTGAGCTGCCTGGCGCCCAGACCGAATATGCGCCCGTACATGGTCAGCAGTTCCCGCGGGGTAAGGTAGGCGTAATAGTCCGCTATCTCCGGCATATATCCCACTTTGCGGCGGGAAGCGGTAAGGGACGGAGATCCGCCGAACAGGGCCATATCCCCTCTTACGGGGAGAAGTATGCCGAGCATTATTTTTATAGCGGTGGTCTTGCCCGCTCCGTTAGGCCCCAGAAAACCGAATATCTCGCCGGCGGAAACAGAAAGGTCCACACCTCTAAGCGCCTCCACCTTTGCCTTGCCGGAACCGTATTCAAAAAAAATATCTCTGGCCTTTATAACTTCTGACATATTTATATTCCCTTTTGAAAATATTATACACCAGGCATATACAAGCTTGCAATCAAATCCGGGATAAGATCGTTTAGCATATCTAAAGCCCTTTCAATACAATTTTCCGTATTCTCACACCGGTAAGGGGGGAGGTAAAGACCGGTATGTTCCCGCGGGGACGGACGATTTCCCCTGCGAGACTGTGTCGCAATAGTTCGCTGAGCGCTTTTTGACAACCGAATATCCCTTCACCAGGTTTCATGCAGGTGT
>CAYVIW010000013.1:0-1900 GCA_964451815.1 uncultured Planctomycetia bacterium
AGTAGAAACAACCTTAACCCCGGGAGGCAGACTGCCGTCCTTTATCATCTCATAAACGCTGTTGAGAGTAACGTCGTCGTCCTCCTCAAGCACGGGCAGTATCTCGAACTTGGGATAATCCAGCTGCATGACATTGTTCATCAAGAGGTGTATAACGTTCTCCTCGTTATATGCCGGGAGGAATATGGAGACAAGCGGCAAAAGGTCCCATACCCTGAGAAGATCTCTCTCATATGAGGTCAAACCCTTTATGATATCGGCTTTGCCGGAATTTTCGCCTATACCCTCTTTCTCGAGCCGCGATCTGGCCCTGAAAGATATTCTCTGCCAGACTTCGCCTGCAGTAAGAACGTCCAGGACCTTCTCAAGGATATCGCTTTTCCCGAGTCCCGAAAGGTCCCCTGTTCTCCCTTTTATGTCCCCGGGAAGACTTTCGATAATGCCGGGCTTTGAGATATCCCGCTCTATTATACCCGGCAGGGCCGCCAGTTCTTCCGGCCTTATATCCAATAACGGCGCCAGCTTGAATCTGGCGCTGAGCGGCCTGCTGCGGGATATCAGGCCGGCCGCTATAACATAGGCCTTATGCGCGAGTATGAAAAATGAGACCGATACATAAATGACCGTGATAACGCGCAAGAACGGGATAATACTGTTGCCGAGTATGCCCCATACCACTCCCGAGAGGAGGAGCGCCAGCGGGAGCCTCAGAAAAAGGAACTTCTGGACGCGGTTCAGCACAAAAAAGGAACTGTCCCTGGCGCCTATGACCTCATATTGGTCCACCATGCCCGCGAGGGCCTCTCTTCTGTTCTCTATGGACCTCGCCACTGACTCAGGGATATCCTCCGCGCGGCTTACCCCTTCAAGTGAAATGTCCCTGCTGATCTGCACGTAGGCCGACAGAAGCCTGGTAACTTTCTGGAATTTCATTTCGCGCCCGTCCGCCTCTATCTGCCCGTTCCTTGAGATATGCCCTACTTTTATCCTTCTTTTTCGGCTGCTTTCGCTTTTTATTCTATCAGCCTCTTCTATGGCTTCGTCTATGGTCTTGAAAAGATCCCTGTCTATCACCCTCCCCAGGAACTTTTCCCCTTGAAGACCGGTCTTTTCAAGAAGAGGCACAGGTCTTAACATTTCCGGTAATATTCCGGCGTACGCGTCTTTCCGGGCCGCCTCTTCTATGGAAGACCTTATCTCCTTCATGACCGTGATAACCCTGTCCAAGGCTTTCTCTTCGCTCTGCGGGACCCATCTCCTGTCGGGAGATCTTAAGCGCTGGTAAGCCCTGTACAGCCTGCGCGCGAACCACAGGATGCCTGTCCAGCGCATGATGTCCTCAAGGATACCGGGCTCGGTATGAAGCTCTCTTCTCGATATCATGCCGGTTACTTCCCCTCTAAGGGCCGCCGACCTGTTCCTTGCGCTTATCATAATATCGCGGATGCCTTCGATGGCGTCACCGTCCTGTCGGGATATCCCCGGATCCGGGGTCTTTTTTCCCTTCTCTTCACCGGCGGCAGGCCCGGGCTCCGCGCCTTGTGTTGCTTTCCCCGCCAGAGAGGCCGCCCAAACCGCTCCCGGAACAAATGCCGCGAGTCCCGGAACGTGCCTGCTGAAAGATTCGTGCAGTATGATCTGTCCGTGATAAAAAGGGGATATGTCTTTGAGCTTTTCCAGCGCGGCGGGGTCATCGCCTATGTTCCGTGTGAGGGCTTTAAAGAAAGATATTCCGGGGTTAGCCAGGCGTATGGCTTTTATAACTACAACCGACCTCATAAAACCGGTTACGGCGAAGACAAGGGCGATCATACCGAGCATAACTCCTCCGCCCAGAGCGTAAGAAGGAAGCCCGTGATAAGCTCCCGCGAGATGTCTTGCCAGATATATACCCGCCCCC
>CAYVIW010000014.1:0-6147 GCA_964451815.1 uncultured Planctomycetia bacterium
GGAACTTATCTTGAAATCGGTATGCGCCTCATATGTCCCGTCTCCCCTGTCCAAGACCACATCCTTGCCATCGGCCCATATTATAAGGTAACCATGCGGGGGGATAATAAAATTATCTTCATCGGGGAACTGCCATTTGTTACCGTCATCTCCTATCACCAGATTTTTCATGTTGACCGATACGGTGCCGGAGGTGTTATAAAGCTCTATCCAGTCGCCGGAATCACCCTGGCTATCCGACAGAGTGGATCTATTGGAGCCAACTATCTCGTTTATCACTATATACTGGGCATCGGGATTGGCCGGAAAAACACTGCTCTGGTTGATCACGCCCGGGGTCGGGTCCTGCATACGCTCAAATGTCAAAGCTCCGCTCGGATACCTTCCGTACGACTCATCGGACATGAGCTCCGGACATGCTACCTGGTCCAGAACGTTGCCCAGGTTGTCCCTTAATGTAACCGTTTCGCCGCTTGAGCTGAGTTTGAAATCCGTCTGGGGCGGAGAAGAAACATCCTCTCCGTTGGCATACACTATAAGATACCCTTTAGCCGGGATAGTGACAGAGCTGCTGAATGTCCAGGTATTGTTGTTGTCGGATATCTTATAGTTCAACATATCTACCGCAAGATCACCGGGGTTATAAAGCTCGATCCAGTCGGGGTACTCTTCTGAAGTTTCAGGGAAGTTGAGAGTGCTTTGGTTACTCGCCATTATCTCGTTTATGACTATCCCCGGCAGAGAAGAGGATGGATCTATATTAGGAAGCCCCGGACCGGCTATAGGGAAGTAAGTAAGAGAACCTGAACCATCGGGATATCTTCCCCCGGAATGATCTTCAGGGATGCTCTCTGTCTGGTCCGAAGTGATATGGTCTATTACACCGTCATCTTCATGTACAAGCATGACCGGCTCCCCGGCCGACAGACGGAAGTTGGTGTGTAAATTCCCCGAAGAGCCCGACCTGTCCTTACCGGAAGCGAACACCACCAGGAACTCTCCCGCGCCTATCGTTATATCGGGAAGTTCCCATTTCCAGCGGTCACTCGTATCGTCGGTAAGATACATCCCGGCAAGACTTAAACTGACAGAGGTGTTGTTGTACAGCTCTATCCAGTCCTGTCTTTCACCGTCTTCGTCCGTCAATCTCTGGGCGCCGCTGTTAACCAGCTCGTTTATCACAATGTAGTCATAAGTTCCGGCATATGACGGCGAAACGTAAAGACATGCCATTGCCATAGACAGGAATAAAAAAGCGGATAAGAAAATTAAAGATCTTTTTGTATTTCTCACATTAGCCTCCGTTGTAGTCGCATAAAAAAGAACTATTACGCTACTATCCTATTACACTAATGTGAGAAGAAAACGACATAAAAGTGAACTTTCTGTGAACTGTGGTCAGGTCCGAACAGGCATGCGTTGGGGTAGTATTCAGAGCGTCCCTGGCGGGTTAAGCTCAACTTTTACCCCGTTCATTTGATCGCCTCAAGAAGCATCTCGCGGGCATGGGCGGTGGCTATACTGGTCTCTTCCTCCCCGCTCATCATCCGGGCGAGTTCCTTGACGCGATCCTCTCCTTCAAGGGCGCAGAGAGCTGTCTCGGTCCTGCCGGAGCGGACGGTTTTAATGACCTTAAAATGCTTGTCTCCGAACGAGGCTATCTGGGGAAGGTGTGTTATTAAGAGCACCTGGCGGAGCGAGGAAAGTTCCTTGAGCTTTTTCCCGGTAACGGTGCCGAGCCTGCCCCCTATCTGGGCGTCTATCTCGTCGAATATAAGTACCGGCACAGGGTCAACCTTGATAAGGGCTTTTTTAAGAGCAAGCATCACCCTGGCGGCTTCTCCGGATGAGGCTATATCAGCAAGTGGCTTAAGGTCCTCTCCAACGTTCGGGCTTATGTAGAACACGACCTTGTCGGCGCCGTCGGGCGAGGGTTCGCTTGCGCTCACGCGGCACTCGAACCTGACCTTGTTTATGCCGAGTTCTTCCAGCTCCTTTTCGATGGTCTTTTCAAGTGATGAGGCGGCTTTCTTTCTGGCAAGGGTAAGGGTTTTGGCGCTTTCCAGGACTTTCTTACGAAAAAGATCCGCTCTTTTCTCAAGTTCCGCGGTATTGTGCTCGAGATCTATAAGTGTTTCGTGTTTTTTTCTGGCCTCGTCAAGAAAAAGCCGGGCGTCTTCAAGCCCGGGGCCGTATTTCTTTAAAAGGACTATATAGCTGTCCATCTTACGGGCTGTTTCTGCGGCGGTTTCCGGGTCTATATCCAGCTTCTCAAGATAAGAATTAAGCTCCGCGCTCAATTCCCCTGTGTCTTCCTGGATGCGCGAAAGCACCTCTTTCAAAGGCTCCATACGCTCATCTATTCCGGCGAGGTGGTCCATCCGGGTGAACATGCGGCTAACGCGTGATGTAACGCCTTCCGGTTCCTCGTCGAGAAGGTCCACAAGAGCCTTTACGCTTTCGAGAAGTTTGCCGGAATTATTGGCCATGGCGTCTTCCTGAGAGGTCTTCTCATAAGAGGCGTCATCAAGCGGCACCTGCTCAAGCTCTTTTATCTGATGAGAAAGAAGGTCTAAGTCCCTGTCTCGCGAGTCGGCCATCGAACGGGTACTCTCAAGCTGATCGAATATACCTTTATATTCGGAGTACAAGGTTGAATACTTTTTCTTCTCGCTCTCAATACCGCTCAAACGGTCCAGCATGGCAAGATGAGAAGATTCCTGAAAAAGAAGCTGGTGGTCATGCGGTCCGTGAAAGTCAACCAGCTTGTCGCCGATCTCTTTAAGCTTCATAAGGGGCGCGTTCATGCCGTTAATGGTGTTCTTGCTCTTACCGTCGGGCATGAAGGTACGCCTGATAATAAGGGTCTCTTCGCCTTCCATATATTCGGCTATATCGGGATAACTTTCAAGAAAAGCTGGATCAGGCCTGAATACAGCCTCGATCACCGAAGGCACATTGGCATCCCTTACAAAAGATGAGTTGAAACGCTCGCCCAGAGCGCATCTCAGGGCATCGATAAGAATAGACTTACCCGCGCCGGTCATACCGGTAAATACGTTAAGCCCGGCTGAAGGCTCTACCGCTATTCTATCGATAAGCCCGAAATTCCTGATAATAAGTTCCGTCAGCATGATCGTATTGTACCACCGCGAGAAACGATTTTAAAGCCCCTTTCTGCCACTCTCACCGCCCTACTACTAGAGACACATTTCAGGGCGAAAACCTTTCACTTTTTTTTGAGATTTTTTAATAAGGAAGCAAGAAAGCGGCTTGAACCGGGTTCACAAAGAGTTGTTTCCGAGCCGAAGGAACCCGGTTCAGGCCATTGAAGACCCGGGATCCAATGTATTTCACGTCACAATCAAGTATCGGCCCCGCATTACGGCCTTGTTCAGGCGCCTGCGGAATGCTTTCTTTTATCAAAATATCTTCTCACATACTTGTGCAAGACACTTGCCATTAATGTCTGATATGGGACACCTTCCTTTATCGCCGCTACTTGGATCTCAGTCAGATCCTTTGATGATATGCGTATGTTTACCCTTTGATCCTTCTTAAGGGTATTCCGGGCGGCCTTCCGCATTTCTGACATTTTTCCCCGCATATTCTTTACAGGCTTTAACTTGCCGCCTTCATACGCTTCCAATAGCTCTCTCTCATATTTATCCAGCTTCACTTCATTCATTGCTTTCTCCTCCCAAATATTTCTTAGTAGCTTTCCTGTTGGGTATTATCGTTTTAAGAAAAAACGTGTCACTATTTTCCATCACAAAAGGAACCATATAAACATATTCGTTTACATTTACGAGAAGCACCTCCTGGTTAGGGTACTTGCCTATATTATGGTGATCCAGGATCCCCAATAATTTACCTTGTTCAACGGCTAAAACAACTTGCTCGAAACAAATATCTCGATTTTGTTTTAACTGTTCATTCTTTTCGGCATTCCATCTAAAATATTGTTTCCTTTTCATCCTTATCAAGCATATCATATGGTGTGCCTTTTGGCAACACTATCATGATCCTGCATTCCTCCCCTACTACTAGAGACACATTTCAGGGCAAAAACCGTTCACTTTTTTTGAGATTTTTTAAGAAGGGAGGAGGAAAACCGGGAATATGTCATCCCGGGCGAGGCCGCGTGTGCCGAGCGAAGCGAGGGGCAGGCCAAGACCTATTCATCCCCAAGATCTATCCGAACTCTCTTGCCTAAAGCGCGTGAAACATTACTCAGAGTTCCTAATGAGATATTTTCCCTCCCGCTTTCAATCCGGGATACGAGCTGCTGTGATACACCCATTTTTCCCGCCAATTCTTTTTGGGACAATCCTGATTTTCGCCGCGCGTGGGCTATTTTCTTTCCCGTTTCGACACAAAGAGGTTGTTTTGCCGCGGTCTCTTTCCTGAAAACAACACCTTGTTTACGGTATTTTTCCGCAAGCTTCTCGTATATGGCCTGCCAGAATACTATACGCGGCTCGGCCCATTTATCCCGCCTCATCTTACGCTTGATAGAGCTCCAATGCCGGCAAAAAACAAGCGGGTCGATATACCCCTTAAAAACCGTCTGGGGATCATTGCTCCGGGCAAGAAGAAGCGCGGCCATATCGGTGAAATTCCCACCCCCGGGATCCTTCAAGACCCTCCTTGCCTCCGGGTCAGTTATCTTTTTGTCCCACAGCCAGTTCTCTTTCATAGTCCCTCTATCTCGAATTCGACGAGTTTGTCTACCTCTTTTTCAAAATGTCTTTCCTGCGCCTTATAGTCCACATCGCTTGTTGTAATGAGGTCCAGAACCCCATCCATCATCGAGGTCCTGTCAAATGTACGGTACCAGCGTATTACCGCCTCTGTAACCGTCCGATCGCAATATCGCTTTACAAACTCCGATAGCGGCATAAAAGTATGTGAAAGGCAATATATGTCATAAAGATCCTTTGCCTCCGCCCTCCCCCCCAAAAACTTACCCCGGCCTGTTCTATCATCCGCTTTGACCATACCGGCGAGCGCGTAGAGTTTACGGATATATATGTCCTCAAGGGACAATACCGGTATGCCGTCAACTACCATCGTATCCTTGATGGGCTCAACCGTATCCTCAACAAGATCTATCTTAAGAGCGTCATGTGCGGTAAAGTAAATATTATAGACGGCCATACGCGCCGTTCTATCGTCAAGACTCGATCCGACAAGTTCTATTTTTCTGTTTAAACTTTCCTCAAGATGCTTTATGACAAGCTGGACGTTCTGGTAGTCAAATCGGCGGGTAAAAAAGTCAAGGTCCACAGAGAGCCGGTGCTGAAAATAGAAAAGACTGAGCGCGGTACCCCCTGCCAGATAGTAGCCTTCTAGCTTTCCGGAGAGCGCTTTCAGGACCTGTTTCTGATGTTCGATGATCTTTTCGGTCATACACTAAATATACATTATATAAGTTGTATTGTCAAATATTATACAACTTATAAGTTGTATAGACTTACCCCTCCACATCCCGCCAAACCTCCACCCCTACTACTAAAGACACATTTGAGGGCAAAAATCGTTCACTTTTTTTTGAGATTTTTTAAAAAGTAAGGAAGAAAGCGGCTTGACCCGGGTTCACAAAGAGTTGTTTTCGAGTTTAAGGAACCCGGTTCAGGCTATTGAAAACCGGAGATCAAATATATCCTGCGGCGCAATTAAGTATCGTGAGCTACCCCGTTTTCCGGGAAATACACCCCCCGTTTTCGAATGAGGCCGCTATCAACTCCGGCCTATCAGCTCTTCTGCTTTAGCAAGAAACTCTTCGGCAAGTTTCAGCAGTTTTTGACATCCGGGTTCTGACCATCGTGAGTAATAATCTGCATCCTCTCGTAGATTCTTAGCCTCCTGGAACGCGTCCAGCAATCTCTCCGGAATAAGTTCCGGCTCTGCATATAAGACCTTCATCGCTGCAATAAGACAATAATGACTATGCTCTCTCAAATTTTTTAAATAAAGCAGCGCTCTCGCCGAATGGAACTTCGTATTCCCTGGTCACGACATATCCTCCCATAAAGTAATACCCCTATCAACTTCCCTGTAATATACGCTTTCCTTTTCCTTTTGTTCCGAGAACTCAGCAGGTGTCTTGATAACCGCCTGTATTTTAAACCTCATACCCATTGA
>CAYVIW010000015.1:0-44867 GCA_964451815.1 uncultured Planctomycetia bacterium
GTACCTGAAACCTATCCGTCCGAAAAAGGCGGCCAGGCGCAACGCCACCTTAAGAGGGATAAAGGCCACTATAAAAAGCCCTATCCTCATCAAATAGTATATGTAATACCGCCGTGTCTTTATCTTCGCCATACCGCACACCCGCTCTCCGCGCTATCCGCGCCACTCAGATTCGACCGTCGTCGTTATCCCTCCGCGGGTATTGAACACTCCCTTTATTCTCATCCACCGCGGCGAACACGCCTTTACCAGGTCTTCAAGCATCCGGTTAATGACATTTTCATGAAATATACCCAGGTTACGATAGGCCATCATGTATTCCTTGAAAGACTTCAACTCAACGCAGTTGTCGGCCGGGCAATATTCCACGTATATTAGCGCGAAATCCGGCAACCCTGTCTTGGGACATATACAAGTGAACTCGCGTGTTTCGAACTTCACCGCGTATTCCCTGTCGGGGTATTTATTCTCCCATACATCTATCGAAGGGAGGTCAAGATCCCTTACGTTCTCCTGCAGACCGCGATACGATCCCTCTGTCATGTCTATCCTTTTTTACTTTATGTTGGCGTATTTGTGCATCTGGCCAAGTACAACGATCTCATTTCCGGTCTCTTTTTTCATATACTCCTTAAAAAAAAGTGTCATCTCTTCGTCGGCGCCCGGTACCGTGTCGCCCGGGGGCATTACCGGCTGAAGGACTACCGGAAGATCTCTCTTGTGCCTTTTAATTAGGTCTGTCATCTTTTTTATATCGTCCATCGTGGTAGAGCCGGTAACTACGGCTTTTACGATAAGCTCCTTTTCCTCAGAGATCCCCATAAAAGCGGAATGGTCTTTCCATATACTTTCCGGGGCGCCCGAAGAAGACGGTAATTTTATATCCATCGCCACTATGTCCACAAAAGATATTATCTTTTTCAGCTCGCCGGGGAGTGTCCCGTTGGTCTCAAGATAGACCGGGTGTTTCCTGTGATTGATAAAAAGCGGCAGGAAAGTTTTCAGAAAACCGGAATAAAGCAAAGGCTCTCCCCCCGTAAGAACAAGTTCGTTGTAATCATCGTCAAAATCCAGTATCTTCCCCAGCAGGGCCTCTTTAGTAAAGGTCTTATAGCTTTTTTGTACGGTATCGCAATAAGCGCAACTCATATTACAATCATAAAAACGGACAAAAAGCTGCCTGGAACCCATAAAGGTCCCCTCGCCCTGATATGATATGAATATTTCTGATATCTTAGCCAGCATGTCGTCCATATACATATTATTCCTTTATCAGCGGATCACTGGCCCCCGCGCTCTCAAAAGCTCCGGAGCGGAACAGGCAGGATTCACATTCCCCGCAGGGATATTCCCCGCCGTTGTAACAGGACCAGGTGAACTCAAAAGGCACCCCGAGCTCCAATCCCTTTTCCAGTATCTCTCTTTTTGTCATATCGATCAGCGGGGTCTCTATCCTGACCGCGCGGCCTTCGACACCTTCTTTTGTGCCTCTTTTCACTGTTTCCCGGAAAGAGTCGAAAAAACTGCCGCGGCAATCCGGATAGTTGGAAAAATCAAGTTGATGGGCGCCTATGAACACGGCTTCCGCGCCGGTGGCTTCCGCGCAGGATACCCCGAAACTTAAAAATATCATGTTGCGCGCCGGAACATACGTTGAAGGTATTTTGCCCGCCGGGCCGTTGAACCGCGGAACACTATGATCCATATCGGTCAGAGCGCTGCCCTTCCAGGGCATCGGCAGATCCAATACTTCCAGCGGCACACCGGAAGCGGCCGATAATTTAGAGGCCATATCTATCTCTTTGCCCGCTTTCTGGCCGTAATTGAACACCAGCGCGCGGCAATCATATTCACCCCTCGCCACATAAAGCGTGACCGCCGAATCCATTCCCCCGGACAATAATACTATCGCTTTTTTCATATTCAATAAATATCGTGGAGTTTTACCCATTCGCCAGAAAGCCGTGGCTGAGATCCTACAAGCTGTACGTAGCGGAAGAAGTGTCCGTCTCCCATACCGTAACTTCCTTCAAGACAAGGTCCGGCCTGCTTTCGCTCAGTTTTTCATATATGTAACGCGCTATGTTCTCTGATGTCGGGTTAGCCTCTCTGAAACGCTCTGTATCATTCAGATATTTATGGTCGAGCTCCGAGATCACGGCGTTGACTTCCCGCTTGAGCACCTTGAAATCCACCACCATGCCGATATTGTCAAGCTTCTCTGATGCCACCGACACATCGACCCGCCAGTTATGGCCGTGAAGGTCCTCGCATTTCCCTTTGTATCCCCTCAGGTTATGCGCGCTTGAGAAATTTGTCCTGACTTTTACCGTGAACATCTTTTAAAAGGTCACCATCCCCAGGCTGCTCTAATCCGTAAAATACCTCTTTGTCGCTTCGTCCCATTTTCCCCCGGCCTTCAGAATAAGATCGCATACCTCCCTCACCGCGCCGCGGCCTCCTCTGTTGACCGTTATAAAGTGAACGAAAGTTTTAACATCATCCATTGCGTTGGGAGGACTTACCGCAAGCCCCACCCTTTTCAGCACCGGGATATCTATAACATCGTCGCCAACAAAACATATCTCTTCTTCTTTTACCTTGAACCTGCGGCATATCATATGCAGGGCCTCTATTTTGTAATGAAAATTGTGGTATACCTTGTCTATCTTGAGCTCTTTTGCACGTTTCGCTACAACTTTGGACGCCTTGGCGGTAAGTATCACGCATTTTAGCCCCGCCCTTTTAACCATAATTATGCCCAGCCCGTCATTGACATTGAAATTTTTTATTTCCTCGCCGTGGTTACCGTAAACGATCCGTCCGTCGGTGAGGACGCCGTCCACATCAAGAACAAGCACCTTGACCTTTCCGGCCCGGTCAAGTATTTCCCTGGAATATCCTTCTTTCATGATTCTCCTCAGACCAGCCCGGCGTCAAGAATATCCTGCACGTCCAGTATACCCAAAGGTTTCCCCCTGGCGTCGACTACCGGTATCTCGTCTATCTTCTTCTCTCTGAGAATATCAAAAGCCTCGGCCGCCAGGCGATCTTTGGAAATACTCACCGGCGCCGCGGTCATGACATCCCCGACCTTGCGGCTTAAGAGCTCCTGTCCTTCTTCAAAATGTCTTCTCAGGTCGCCGTCAGTAAATATGCCTATAAGCCGGCCGGCAGGATCCACTACGCTCGCCGACCCCGCCCTCATGCGGGTTATCTTTATAAGCACGTCCTTTACTTTCATATTGCTCTTCACTATCGGCGTCTTGGCCTTGGGCCTCATTATATCTTCTACTCTGAGTATAAGCCTCTTACCGAGAGCCCCTCCGGGATGGTATAAGGCGAAGTCCCTGGGCTGAAAATTCTTTTTTTCTATAAGTGACACCGCAAGAGCGTCCCCAAGGGCAAGCATTGCCGTTGTGGAAGTTGTAGGCGCCAGCCCCATCGGACAGGCCTCCTTATCTACGGAACTATCTATAACAAGATCACTGTTCTTGGCGAGAGTGGACTTCTTGTTTCCGGTCACGGCTATAAGACAGGCCCCTATCTTTTTTATTATCGGTATAAGACGTACCACTTCCTCGGTCTCTCCGCTGTTCGAAAAAGCCAGTATCACGTCTTCGGATTTTACGCGCCCGAGGTCTCCGTGAAGGGCTTCCGCCGGATGCAGATATAAAGAAGGTGTTCCGGTAGAAGCCATGGTCGCAGATACCTTCTGCGCTATAAAACCGGGTTTACCCATGCCTGTTACAATTACACGGCCCTTGCTTCGGACTATAACGTTCACCGCTTTCTCGAACTGACCGTCCAGCTTATCGGCAAGCTTAGCGACAGCTTTGCCTTCAGTGACAAGGACCCTTTTAGCGCTTGAAATGCTCATATACCCCTTACCGCCTTTTGTATTTTCATTATCTCTTCCAGGAAAAGCTCGAGTTCGGACATCTTGAGCATATTAGGACCGTCACTTTTCGCTTTCGATGGATTTGAGTGCACCTCAAGGAAAAGGGCGTCGCACCCTATGGCCGCGGCTGCCCTGGATAACGGCAGAACAAACCTCGATTCCCCGCCCGAAACGGCGCCTTTACCACCCGGCAACTGCACGGAATGGGTGGCGTCGTAGACCACCGGATACCCGAAGTCCGCCATCTTTACCATCCCCCTGAAATCGTTAACCAGCATATTGTAACCGAACGTAGTGCCCCTTTCGGTCAGAAGTATTCGCTTATTACCTGAAGACTCGATCTTGTCTATTACGTTCTTCATCTCATCGGGCGACATGAACTGCCCTTTTTTAACGTTTATGACCTTATCCGTACGAGCGGCCTCGACCAAAAGATCGGTCTGCCTGCACAAAAAAGCGGGTATCTGTATCACATCAAGTACTTTTGCCGCCGGGATAACCTGCTCTACCGAGTGCACGTCGCTTAGAACGGGAACTCCCAGCTCGTCTTTGACATTCTTGAGGATCTTAAGCCCATCTTTTATTCCCGGCCCCCTGAAAGACCTCACCGAGCTCCTGTTGGCCTTATCGAAACTCGCCTTGAACACCAGCGGAAAATCCATCCCGCAGGCTATCTTTTTTATTTTTCTGGCCTCGGCAAGAACACTTTTGGCCGATTCCATCACACAGGGCCCCGCGATAAGAACAATGGGTCGCCCCCTGCCTGCGATTATGTCGCCTATACGGACCGTTTTATTCCTCATGCCGGTTTACACTCCCTGGCGTTCCCCCACCGGCCTCCGCCAGCAGGTCCCTCACTTTATCAAGGTCTTCCTGTGTATCCACACCTATTGTATCGTAACGCGTCTCTATGGTCTTTATCTTGTACCCGTGCTCAAGGGCCCTCAGCTGTTCGAGTTTCTCATCGTCCTCCAGCATGGACTTCGGAAGGTTCCTGTATGTGAATAGAAAATCCTTTGTATAAGAGTAAAGCCCTATATGCTTATAGTATCTCCCGCTTATATCAGTTTCCGCGGGTTCTTCTTCCTGCTGGAGAGAAACATCCCGGCGTATATAAGGTATCGGGCTCCTGGAAAAATAGAGGGCGAACCCTTTCCGGTCAACTACTACCTTGACCACATTGGGGTCTGATATTTCTTCCTTCTTATGTATCCTTTTTATAAGAGTAGCCATCTGTATGTTCTTCTCGTACTCAAAGACCTGGGCCAGCTGGTCTACCATAAGTGGATGTACAAGAGGCTCGTCGGCCTGGATGTTTATATATACATCGGCATCCACGGAACCGGCTATTTCCGCGAGGCGGTCAGTACCCGACTGCTGCTCCGGAGAAGTAAATACAGCTCTGCCGCCGAAAGATTCAACGACCTTAAGGACTTTTTCCCTGTCCACGGCCACCACGACCTCGTCCACCTCATGGGCACGGCTGACCCTCTCCCACACATGCTGGATCATGGGCTTTCCGTTGATATCCGCAAGCACTTTGCCTTTAAGCCGCGTAGAATGCCATCTTGCCGGAATAACAGCCACTATTCTCATCTTGTTCCCCTTTTTTTCCGGGAAGACCGGCCGGTCTTTTGCGAAGTCTCTTTTTTAAGCCTGGCCAGAAGTTCCCCCGGCTCCACGGTAGCGGTCCCTACCTTGCCCACTACTATACCGGCCGCGCAATTGGCTATATAGGCCGCCACTATGGGACTGCCCCCGCTTACTACTGAAAGGGTGTAAGCGGCTATTACCGTATCGCCGGCACCGGAGACATCAAAAACCTCCTGGGCCACGGTCGGGATGCTCTGATGTTTCTTACCTTTCTGTATGACCATCATGCCTTTCTCGCCAAGCGTGAGAAGCAATACATCAAGTTTAAGTTTTTTGATCAGTTTTTCTCCGGCCTTTATCATGGAAGGCTCGTCCTTTATCGGAAAGCCCACCGCTTTGGACGCCTCGTGATGGTTCGGTGTTATTACGCTGGCGCCTTTGTAAAATGAAAAATGGTTTTCTTTCGGATCCACCGCTACTATCTTCCCCTGCTTTTTCGCCAGAGGCACTACCGATCTCAACAGGCCGGGGGTTATGACCCCTTTGCCGTAATCCTCTATTATCAGTCCGTCGAACCTGTCGATATTCTGACGCACATACTCCTTTATCAGCACTAAAGCCCTGTCGGATATATCCTCGACATCTTCGGTATCTATACGGACAACCTGTTGCTGATGAGCTATAACCCTTGTCTTCAGGCTGGTCGGCCGCTTGCGATCAATTATAACGCCGTCGGTCGAAATGTTCTTTTCTTCAAGAAGCCTTTTAAGCGTAATACCCTTCTCGTCATCGCCTACAACTCCGGCTATGGAAACGCTCGCACCGAGCCTGGACAGGTTACTGGCCACATTACATGACCCGCCGGGCATAAGGTCTTCTTTCCTCACCCATACGACGGGAACAGGCGCCTCGGGCGAGATGCGCGAAACATCCCCCCATATGAACTGGTCCAGGAGAAGATCCCCGACAACAAGCATCCGCTTGCCCCGGAAATTCTTCACAACCTTCTCAAATTTGGGATAATCGTATCTTCTCACAGAATGTCCTCCGAGTACACCGTTATCAACCTAAATGCGGCGTTATCTTGGCTATTATATCTTTCTTGGGGATAGCTCCCACAGCCTTGTCCACTACCTCTCCGTTCTTGAAAACCATCAGGGCGGGTATATTCATAATGTTATACTTAGAGGCCGTCTGGGGGCCTTCTTCCACGTTAAGTTTACATACTTTGACCTTGCCGGAATATTCGTCGGATATCTCACCTATGACCGGGGATATCATCCGGCACGGACCGCACCATTCTGCCCAGAAATCCACCAGTACCGGAATATCTGACTCGATGACTTCCTGCTGAAAATTGCTGTCATTTACCATAACTTCTGATCTGTCGGCCATATCTTGTCTCCTCTTTTTAAATGTCATTATTACAGGGGCCTACCCTTGCCCGACCCCCTGCCGGGCCGAGTACTATTATAGTATCTTTATATAGAAGGAGCAAGAAGATTAGAAGGCGCATAGTGTCTCAGCTCTAAGCGATCTCTGTTAGAAGCTCTTCGGCAAGGGATATTACCTCTCTGGCGGAGGCGGCTTTCAGGCAGGCGAAACCCCTTACACAGTTATGCGCCAGGCATCTGTCACATCCGACATCTTTATGCAGTACGCGATCAGACTCGCCCATCGGACCCCACCTTCCGGGCGAGAGCCCCGGGTCCTTTCGCCCGAAGATAACCACGCAGGGCGTACCCACCGCCGAAGCGACGTGCACGGGGCCGGAATCGTTTGAGATAAAAAGAAGACATCTTGAGAGGAATTCCGCCAACTCGCCTAAAAGGAAGTTACCGGTCATATCTATGGCTTTTGTTGTCATGGCCGAAATGACCGTTTCGCTGAACTTCTCGGTCTCGCTTCCACCGACCAGAACTATATCCGAGGCGTATTTTTCCGACAGAAAATCCGCTACTTCGGCGAATCTTTCCGGGGCCCACCGTTTTGAAGAACAGCTGGCTCCCGCGTGCAGAGCTATTATCTTTTTACCTATAGAAAGGTCCTTTATCACTGAATCCACCAGGGCCTTATCCTGCGGGGAGGGGACCATGTAGGGGCGCCTGTCGGCTCCTTCTGTCGAAAAACCGGCTTTTTCCAGGATCTCAAAATTATAATCCACTTCGTGCTTACTCCCGGTATGTTTATCATCCGGGTACGTGCTGGTCAAAAGATACGCCATTTTTCGGTCGTATCCTATCCTTTCAGGTATGCCCGCCAGAAAAAAAGCTATATGTGTCCTATTGGTGGGGTGAAGGGCTATGGCGGTATCAAATCTTCTCTTTCTAAGGGATAGGGCGAACTTGACACTTGAAAAAAAGCCTTTGTGCCGGCCTCTTTTGTCATACACTATAACCTCGTCAAGATGCGGGTTGTTGGCCACGACATCACGGTTTTCCGGACTCAGCATAAAAGCGATATACGCGCCGGGATAGAGCCTTCGCAGATGCCTTATGACCGGTGTCGAAAGCACCACATCGCCCAATCTGTCTGTTCGTGCTATTAACAACCGTTTCTGATCCGTCATTTTCCCGTTGATTCCCCCCTTGATCCCACCTCTTAACCTGGTTAGATCAACCTCGTTAATTTAACCTGGTTAAATTTGCCAGGTTGATCAGGCATTATAGTGGCTTAACTCAACGATCTTTTTGCCGTCTCAAAAACCTCTTCTACCTCTATACTGGGCAGACATCCCTCATTCGGGCCGCGCGCGCAGAGAGCTTTTCCGCAGGGCCGGCAATGGACTTTCGGTTTTATCACGGCGCTTCCCGGAGCCAGAGGACCGTACTTCTTTTCATCCGAAGGGCCAAAAAGAGCTATGGTCGGAGTTGAGGCGGCGCTCGCTACATGCAGAGGAGCGCTGTCATTGGTTATGACAAGGTCCGCTCTTCTGGCAAGCTCGAAAAGCGCTCCCAGAGAAGTTTTTCCGCAAAGGTCCACGGCCCGATGGACCATCTTTTTTACTGTATTGTTTACGACCTCCCTGTCGTCCTCATTGCCGGTTATTATGACCGCGCATCCAAGCTCTGATATCAACCTGTCCGCCAAAGCCGCGTATTTCCGGTCCGGCCATCTCTTGAGATGGCTTTTGGCTCCGGGGTTGATCATGATCGTCTTCGCCCGAGGCGCGGCCGGGTCAAGAGATCCCGCGAGAACTCCAGAGACGAACTCTTTTTCTTCGGACGTGACCGGCACAAAAAATCGAGCGAGTGCCGTATCTTTGATCCCGGCCGAGCTGAGCTTCGAAAGATGGATATCCTTTTTATGTGCCGCGGACGGCTCCCGGAAAGAAAGGACCGTATGCATCTTAGCTCCCGTAAGATAAGGCACAAGCGAATTCTTGAGATCTACCACAAGATCGTATCTCTTTTTGCGCCAGACGCTTATCTCTTCCAGCCTCGCCTTCATGCCAAGTCTTTTGCCTCGTACAGTTATATCCCTTACCGCGGGATGTGCCCTGAAGATCTGCTCACCGGGAGCACCCGTTACAACGTCGACAAAGACACCGGGAAAATTCCGGCATAGGCTGTCCAGAACAGGAGTGGTCAGGATAATATCGCCCAGATTGCTTAGGGTTATGAACAGTATGGACCTTACGTTCTCTTTTTTCACGAAAGTATCCTCTCGGCCTCCCGGAATACATCGTCCACGCTTATATCGCGCATACAGGCGTACTCCTTTTCGCACTCCTCTACATAGCAAGGTATGACGCAAGCTGTATCTTTGCGCATAACCACGTTGAGCCCCCTGCCTCTCTGGCCGGTGATCTCAGGAGATGTGGGCCCGAAAATACCTATAGTGGCGGACCCCGTAGCCGAAGCAAGATGCAATGGCCCCGAATCCGCGCTTACAACAAGAGCGCTTTCACTGAAAAGCGCCGCGAGCTCGTTTATAGTGGTCTTCCCCGCCACTGTGTAGCATCTCTCGTCCGAAATACCGCCTGCTATTCCTCCCGCCAAAGCCGTGTCCCCGGCGGAACCTGTAACCATTATTTCTATGTCACAGAACCTGGCGAGAAGCTTTTCTATAAGGCCCCTGTAATTCTCTTCGGGCCACCTTTTGGGAAGCCAGTTGCCTCCGGGATTTACCGCCACTACGCGCCTTGTGCCTCCGCCGCATTTTTTACGGATATCAGAGGCCCTCGCGGCATCCATATCGCTTAAATGATACTCGTACGTGCCGTCGGCCTTTGTAATATCCACAGCGGAGGCAAGAGCAAGGATCTGGTCGGCCCTGTGCGTGTCTCCTCCGGGGATCTCAACCACCTTTGTCAAAGACGCGTTCTTGCCAGCGAACCCTATCCTTTCAGGTATCCCTGCCATAGAAGCTACCAGAGCCTTTGTCCTGGATGGCTTCAGAAAAAAACAGGTGTCATACTTTTCCTTTCGGATCATGGAAGCGAACGATATTTTTTCACCCAATGCGAACAGGCCCCTGTCATCTGAAAGCGTATGTACGTTGTTGACCCACACGTTATGAAATAAAAGTTCCGCATATCTCGGGACGACAACACACGCTAAATAAGCCTCGGGGAAAGCTTTTCTCAAAGCCTTGAGAAAAGGAAAAGAAAAAAGTATGTCCCCCATCCAGTTAAGCTCAAATATAAGTATGCGTTCGTGCCTGCTCATGGATCCCCTTAGTTTTTGTCCGACAAAGCTTTATTGTATACTTCTATGGTCCGGGCGGCGCTGTCCTCTATTGAAAAACTTTTCGCTTTACAGGCGGCATTGTCTGAAAGTCTTTCGCGCAAGGCCGCGTCATCCATAAGGCGCAATATGGCCCCGGCCAGTTCAGCACTGGAGGCGGGGGGAACCAGGATACCGTCTTTGCCATCGGTCACCAGTTCCGCAAGCCCTCCCACATCGCTCGCTATACAAGGCTTCCCGGCCGCCATAGCCTCGATCATCGCAAGGCCCAGCCCCTCGTTAACCGAAGGCATGCAGAATATATCAATAACCGGAAAATATTTTGCCGCCCTGTCCCCTCCCGCGATGACCACTGTTCTTTCAGATATGCCCGCGCGGTCGATCCGTTCGATAAGATCCTCTTTCTCAGGACCTTCACCCACAAGAAGAAGCCTTGCCCGCGGTCTTTTGGAAGCCACCTCGACGAAGGCCTCCACAAGATATTTGAGCCCTTTCACGGAAGAGAACCTGCCTATCGAACCTATCATTACATCCTGATCGCTTATGCCCAGTTCCCCGGCAAGGGACTCATCGCGGTCGACGTAGCCGGGGCCGTAAGATGTAAGGTCTATCCCGTTATACACCATCTCTATCTTTTCATCCGCCACTCCCATATCATTCCTCAGGTGTTTCGCGACACTTTCCGATATGGCAATGGTCTTTGCACCCCAGCAGGGAAAAACCCTTCTGGAAAGCCTGGAGTGTTTAAAAAATCCGTGGCATGTCGTGACATATGGAACGCCGGTATATCTGGATACAATGTCCGATATTACCTGTGTAACCCTTGTCTGGGCGTGCATAAGATCGAAATGCCCTTCTTTTATTATGCGTGCCGCTTCCGGCAGAGTTCTCAGGACCTTCCATCCGAATTCAGCTTTGGTCCTTATATCCGCCTTTATATGGGGTATGCCTTCGCCCTCGAGAAGGCATTCAAGGTCACCGCCGGAAGAAAGAACGCTCACATCCACGCCGGATCTCTTGATGTGCCTGGCGAGATTGACAGTGTAAAAGGCTATACCGCCTTTATTGAGATGTGTGGCTAGAAGAAGTACTTTCATGAAAAAGTCCGCCCCTTCCGGGCATTTTATATTTACATTATTTTTATAAGAGCGTCATAAACTTCCGCGGTCTTTATTGATGTCATGCACTTAACTCCTCTGGCACATGATGTCTTGTAACAGGGAGAACATCTCATTTTCTTTTTTATGACTTTTCCCTTTTCTCCTTCAGGGGCATGCCGGAGCGGATCGGTCGGACCGAACAGGGCCACAAAAGGCGTTCCGGTTGCCGCGGCTATATGCATTGGGGCGCTGTCCCCGGTAACAAGAGCGTCACATCGCCTTATCAGGCTTATTAAACGGCTGGTATCGGTCTTTCCTATAGCGTCTATGGGTTTTGCCGATGTTTTCCGCAGGAATATCTCTCCGTCCGACCGGTCTTCCTCAACACCCAGCACCACTACGCGTATCCCTCTGTTCCTGGCAAGCATATCTGTCAGCTCAGCCATCTGGGACATACCCCAGTTCTTTGTCTTCCATCTCCTGGAAGCGGACAAACTTACAGCCACGAGTTTCTGGTCCTTTTTCAGCCAGCTGCCTTTGAGAAAATCCTCGGCCCATTCCGAACTTGCCGGCGCCGGCCAGAGCTCAAGGCCCGGTTCAACCCTGGGGATGCCGAGAAGAGCAAGAACACGCGCCTGATGTTCGACAGGCTGGATCGACTCCCTGGGCAAGCCTGTCTTTCTGTTTATCAGAAAGCTCCATTTACCGTTATTATAACCGTACCTTTCCGGTATCGCCGCTAGAAACGCCGCAAGATGGCTTTTGCGGTTGTTCTGAAGGTCTATGGAAATATCGAAAGCCTCGGAACGAAGTTTGCGTGTTAACCTCCAGAACCCCATGCCCTTATCCCGTCCCTTAAGATCGCAAGTTATGATCTCGTCTATATAGGGACAGCCGTCAAGAACGTCTCTGAACCGGACATCCACGAGCACTTTTATGGACGCGTTCGGAAATCTTTTTCGTATTGCCCTGAGCGACGGCACGCTCAGGATCACATCCCCGAGCGAACTTATCTTGAACACAAGTATATTCTTTCTGGCAAGCACCTCCGAATACGCCTTAAGCGTCATATCCATGGTTTTCTGAAGTTCGTATCTTTCCTCTACCTGTTCACGGGCGGCCAGAGCTATATTTTCCATCATCTCCCGGGACCCGGCCAGGGCCATTATCCTATCAGCCATACCCGGAGGATCCATAGGCTCACATAAAAGGCCGGTAGAACCGTCTGTAATATTCTCGACAACTCCTCCCACACGGGTGGCGACCACCGGAACACCCCTTGCCTGAGCTTCTATGACCGTCCTGCCAAAGGCCTCCTGCTCAGTATTGGCCGAGACCAGAACATCAAGTTCCGCCAGAACATCCGCGACTTCCCTGTCGCTGTCGTTGAACTTGACGAACTTATCGACCATAAGGCGGCGCGCCGTAAGTTCGAGTTTCTTTATATAATCTTCCTTGGCGTTTTTCTTGTCGCCCATTATCACAACTTCAAGATTGTGCATCCTGCGCGACACATACGAGACCGCCTTAAGAAGATCCAGATGACCTTTGATGGGAGAATACCGCGCTACCATTCCTACGCGGAAAGCCTTGTTTTTCCTGGAAGACGGCGGGATAAAAGAGAATTTCTTAAGGTCTACACCGCGGGGAATTACGACCGCCTTATTGAGGTTCACCCCGAAATTATCGTTCATATACCTGGCCATAGTTTCATTGGCCACTATAACTATCTTCCCCCACCCCATCACCCGGCTTATCAGATGCTTCCTGTACTGTCCGTGGGCGGTGGTTATAAATGTCCGGTGGGTGTGGCGGGCGGCGAAATACCCCGTAAGAGCCGGTATACGGCTTCGGGCATGGACCAGATCTATGTTCTCTTTCTTTATTATGTGCTTCAGCTTCAGATAGCAATAAAACATTATAAAGGGGTTCTTGCGCCCCACGGGAAGACAGTAGTGGCGGGCCCCGATGGCGGCCAGGCTCTTCTCCAGAACCCCTCCCCCCGAAACCACTACGGACTTATGCCCCTTGAGGGTGAGGTGCCGCGCTACTTCCACGGTGCCTTTCTCCACACCCCCTACGTTAAGCTTAGGCACCAGCTGCAATATATTCATATTATCTCATTAAACCTTAAACTAGAACAGCCTGTACAGTTTCTCCCTTATACGCGCGCCGTCGTCCGGCGGCAAAGAGCCTGTTGACCGGGGCTTTATCCCGGCCATCGCCCCGGGAATATCTTCCGGCCTGACCGTTACCAGATATCCTTTGTTTTCCAGGCGCTTAGTGAATCTTTCATATTTTGTTCGACCTTTTGTAAGCTTATCCGGCATAAAGACCATAACAGGCCTGCCCGAAGAAACCGCTTCGGAAACCATTGATATGCTCTCACCGGATACTAAAAGAACGTCACTTATCGCCATTATCTTTTCAACCGTATGCGGATCCTCATCGTCGCTTCCCGAGACCATAAGGCCGCATCTCTCATGTCGCGACAGGGCCTTCTCTATTATGGCGCTGCATGAAGGATTTGTTCTCCTCGACGTTGTGGCGTAAAGATAGCCGTTCTCCTTCTCACATGCCTCAAGGACCGCCGCCACAAGTTTTCTGGAAAATTCTTCGGTAAAAACATATGATTGGTTGTCTCCGCCTATCAGAAGACCGATATTTATCTTTCCCCGCGGCGGATCTTTGGGCGCGAGATCTTTCCGGAAAGCCAAAAGTTCTTCCGGACATATAAGGTTGGGCGCTAATTCCGTAATAATAACGTTGTCTTTCCCGGGATCTCCCTTTGCCTTTCCACCGGCATCATGTTCCGGGACTATCACCAGGTCGAACTTACCCCTCATCAACGGGCCGGGATCAAGCACCACAACACTCCTGGCGAAGTTCTCTATCTTGAGCATCCTGTTGACCCCCACCAGAGACGATGAACAGCTCACTATTATGTCCGCGTAACGGCGGATCGCCTCCTCATAGCTTTTTTTATCCAGGGCCCATTCTAAAAGCCCGGGCCGCCCCTGGAAAAACGATGTGAAAAAAGGAGCAAGCGAATTAAAAATGAATTTTCTGACCCCGCTCCGGAAAGCTATCTTTACAACTTCGCATTTTATATGTTGCGGAGGATGTCCCTCACTTTCTCTGTATCTGCGCATTTCTTTTACCACGGCCAGGGACTGTTTGAGATGCCCCTTTTTTCCGTCATCAAGCACCATCACCTTTCTCTCCGGGTTCATTTTCCATCTTTTGTGCATCCAAAGCCATTGATCGGGATAGGCTGACACGTGTTTTTCGAGAAGAGCGTTATACCTCTTCATGCAGGGGATTATGTCATCTCCCTTCTTTATGTCCATGTGCTCTTCGAGCACTAGTTCATGACGGGGCCCTTCGACCCTGTGCATGAAAACCGGCAGTATATGCGCCCCGGTCCTTTCGGCTATACGGAAAGGGCCTACCGCCGTGGACGCGAGACGGCCGAAAATATAAAGAAGTTCCCCATTGGCGCCGGCGTTCTGATCAGCGGCCATTCCCACTATCTTACCGTCATGAAGGACCCGGATTATTCTTTTGATATCGGTGCCCTTCCTGATAACAATATTGCCTCTTGTCTCCCTGAGCCTGTTCATGAGCGCGTAAAGCCTCCTCATTTTCTGTTCTCTGCCCAGAAAATACAAAGGATATCCATGAGCGGCGCTTACGACCGAATTCAATTCCCAGTTGCCGAAATGGCCCGCTATAAATATTACGCCCTTTCCCGTTTTTGACAGTTCCTCTATCCTTTCTATATTATGGACCTTGATATTTTTCTCGAGATACCTGTCATCGAACTTTGTCATGGAGACTATCTCCGCGAAGCTCTGAACCATGTTAACGTACACCCGTTTTGTCAGCTTTTTGAGTTCTCCGGGTGTTTTCCGGACGCAAAAAGCTGATCTCAGATTGGCATAGGTCACCATTTTCCTTTTGCCGCTAAAAAGATACACTATACCCCCCGCGCATCTCCCTACCCAAAGGTTGAAACGTATCGGCGTGCGATGGAATACGAAGTTAAGCCCTCTTACCATTAAAGACGCTATCAAGTCCAGCAAACAAACTCTCCTTTCCCTGTAAAACTTCTATTGCCACGTTAAGTATCAGTATCTTATCCTCTATCGCCGAGATATCCAGATCCCTGATCTTAACGTAGTCTTTTTTAGTGGTGATCACGGTCTTTACGCGCCTGCGTGCGCATTCGCGGACTACAGTATTGATTTGTTTCTGATTGTAACTGTTATGGTCCCCGTAGTCGAACCTGACCTTTATATCCGCCCCCAGACCGCTCACCAGAAAGTCCAAATAATCGGGGTCCGCTATCCCGCTCAACAGGCATACATTCCTGGCGGATATGCTGTCGGGGGAAAAGGCCGCTCCGGTAACATCCGAAAGAGAGGTCGGCCTGTGCCTTGACATTATCACGGGTTTGCCCGGGGCTATATCACTTAAAAGACGTAATATCCCCGCTCTTCTTTCTTCGTCTATGCGATCCACCTTGGTTATAACGAACATATCGGCCCTGGAAACCGACTTCACCTTTTCCCGGAGTACGCCCCTGGGGAAAAGATACCCGTTCCCAAAAACACTTACGCCGTCGATAAGAAGAATGTTCAGGTCTCTTGCTATCCTTCTGTGCTGGAACCCGTCATCGAGTATGACCGAATCACAGCCTTTCCGGGAGGCGCGGCGGGCGCTTTTAACCCTGTTCTGCGACGCGTAGACCGGCACATCCGGCAACTCATCCCTGATCATCCTGTCCTCGTCCCCGCCGTATCCTCGCATGAGTATAGCGGGTTTTCTTCCTGCAGAAACAAGATGATCGGCTATAAAAATAGTGAACGGCGTCTTGCCCGTTCCCCCGAGCGTAAGGTTACCTACACTTATCACCGGAACGGGTACTTTGTATACGCGCCTCAGTCCTTTCCGGTAAAACATATCTACAACACTTACAGCCATACCATAAACAAGTGATATCAACCACAAAAAGAACTTGGCTATTTTATCCGCCAGACCTTCGCGCCGATCCCGCATAAGGTTCTCTACATATGTTCTGACAAAAGCCATGTTCTGTTCCTTTTCAGTTCTCTGATATATATCTGTCCAGTATTTCCAGTGTTTTCCTTACCGCACCGGAATTCTCTTTTATGACCCGGAAAGCCCCGGCGGCTATTTTCTCTCTTTTTGGACCATCCTCGAGCAGGCTTTTAAGCGCTTCAAAAAGTTCGCGGGCGTTATTTACTTTAACAGCGGCCCCATCATCCAGAAATATCCGTGACACTTCCCTGAAATTCGACATATCAGGACCAAAAACGACGGCCTTGGTCCACAAAGCCGCCTCTATCGGGTTCTGCCCGCCCTTTCCGGCCATGCTTCCCCCTATAAAAACTATCGTACCAAGACCATAAAGGTCCTTGAGATGCCCGATAGTGTCCACTATGACCACGTCGGGACGTACGGCGGATACATTTGACCGAGAGATCATCTCCGAAAAGAAAGCGGTCTTAAGAGAGGTCTTTTCGGCGTATATGCGGATCGCTTCCTTTCTCTCTATGTGTCTGGGGGCTATAACAAGTTTAAGGTCCCTGAAAATCCCCCTCAGTTCCACGAACGCGTCCTGCATTATCTTCTCTTCGGGAAAATGCGTACTGCCCGCGACTATGACCTCGTCGTCCTCCCCGAACCCCAACTGTTCTTTACTGAACGCCGGCTTTTTCCCGTAAGGCAGGACCGCGTCGAACTTCATGTTCCCGCAAACAAATATCCTGTCGCCGTCAGCGCCGAGAGCTTTTATCTTTTCCGCGTCGGCGTCGGTCTGAACACACGCGGCGGTGATACACCTGAATATATTCCTGGTAATGAACTTTATCCGGTTGTAATTCCGGAACGAGTTGTCAGATATCCTTCCGTTGGCGAGTATCACCGGAACTTCGCGCAATGCCAGTTCCTCCAGCAAGTTAGGCCAGAGTTCGGTCTCCACCATTATATAGAGAACGGGATCGATCTTTTTGACCACCCGCGAAACCACGGCCCCGAAGTCGAACGGATAGTAGATAACGGCGTCCACTACGCCCTTACCCTTCTTTTTTATCATGTCGTTGCCGGTGCGTGTGGGCGGAGAGGCCACCACAGCTCTTGATGGATGCCTTTCTTTTATCCCGGTTGCCAACTCCGCGGCCACGGCCGCTTCCCCCACGCTCACAGCATGTATCCACACGGGTTTTTTCAAGCACTTAACATCGCCGGGAAGCCGGCCGAGCTTCTGGGCGAAATCTCTATGAAGCTTGCCTTTTATTAAAAGGCCCGGTATATAGAAAACGCTGAATACCAGAAAAAATATGTCGTATAAAAATCTCATGCTCTGGGGTGCGCCTTTGAGTATATTTCTTTTATCCTCTGGGTTCCAAGATGCGTATATATCTGGGTGGTGGACAGGTTCTTGTGCCCCAGAAGTTCCTGCACGCTCCTGAGGTCGGCGCCATTATTGAGAAGGTGCGTCGCGAAAGAATGCCTTATGGAGTGCGGCGATATTTTCTGCTCTATACTGCATACGGCGATGTACTTATTAATTATCCTTCTTACACTCCTGTCCGAAAGACGGGTTCCCCGCTTATTCAAAAAAACCGCCCTCTGCCCGGGAGGGGAGATGCCGGCGCGCTTTTCCATATATTGCCTGAGCGCCTTCTGGGCCTGGCCTCCCAAAAGAGCCATGCGCTCCTTCCTGCCTTTACCCCTTACCTTAACTGCCCCGCCTATAATATCTATATCCTCGTCATTCAGTCCTACCAGTTCGCTTACGCGCATACCGGTGGAATAGAGCGTTTCCAGGAGCGCCCTGTCACGCGCGCCGAGAATATTATCCGTCAAGGGGGCTGTCACAAGACTGCGTGTCTGGTCGGCGTCAAGGAATTCCGGCAGTTTCTTATCGACCTTAGGGGTAAAAACGCTGTCGGCCGGATTATCGCTTATGTGTTTTTCTTTGACCAGAAAACGGAAAAATGACCTTATTGCCGCGAGCTTCCTCACGACAGTCCTTTTAGCGGCCTCTTTCTGTTTTAGTTCCGCCAGAAATCGCCTGAGGTCCAGATGGGTAACCGCCTTCGGGTCTTTGTTGTCCAGGAACAAAGAAAGCCCCTCAAGATCCCTTCTGTAATTACGGACCGTGTGGCCGGAATAATTTTTCTCTATCTCAAGATAGTTCGAGAATTTTTCTATGAAGCGCTGCATTTTTTATGACTCTTCTATGGTATCGTCCGCCCCGGACTCCTGGTCTTCCCGGGGGAGTTTCCTGTTGGTGTAAGTGCATTTCGGGAAGTTTGTACAGCCGTAAAAAGCGCCGCGCCGTGATTTCCGCTCCACAAGTTCCCCGTCACAGCCTTCGATCGGACATTTTACTCCGGTAGTTATAGATTTGGAGTATCTGCAATTCGGAAAATCCGAACAACTCATAAAACGGCCTCTCCTGCCCCACTTTATCACCATAGGCTTTCCACATTCACGGCATACCTCGTCGGTCTTCTCCACTTCTTTCTTAACGTTGCTCATTTTGCTCCTGGCTTCTTCAAGGGTCTTCGTGAACGGTCCGTAAAAATCTCTCAGCACGGATCTCCATTCTTCTTTGCCTTCTTCTATGCCGTCGAGCTCGTTCTCCATCCTGGCGGTAAATTCCACATCAACTATCCCGGGAAAGTTCTCAACAAGAAGTTTATTGACCAGTATGCCCAACTCTGTAGGTGCCAGGCTTTTCTGAACGCGTTTTATGTAATGTCTGGCGATAATGGTCCTTATTATAGGCGCGTATGTTGAGGGCCTGCCTATACCCTTATCTTCCAGTTCCTTTACCAGCGAGGCGTCGGTATATCTGGGGGGAGGTTTGGTGAAATGCTGCGCCGGGTCGATCTTTACAAGGTCCGTCTCCTCTCCCTTTTCAAGTTCGGGGACTTCGGGTATATCCTGTTCCTTTTCGCCCCCTTCTATATAGACCCTTAGAAACCCGTCGAAGGCGAGCTTGCCGCCGCCCACTCTGAAAAGATAATCGCCTGCCTTTATGGTGACCGTGAACAGGGAGTAAACAGCGTGTTTCATCTGACTGGACACGAACCTGTTCCATATAAGGGTATAAAGTCTAAGCTCGTCCTGTCCCAAAAATTGCGAAACCTCTTCGGGGCTTCTAAGCGGAAGGGTCGGGCGAATAGCCTCGTGAGCTTCCTGCGCGCCTTTTTTAGATCTGTATTTAGGAGAAGCCGGGGGCAGGTATTCATCGCCGTATTTAGAGGCAATATACCCGCGAACCTCATTCTGCGCGTCATCGGACACGCGTACGGAATCCGTCCTCATATACGTTATCAACCCGACGCTGCCCTCGGCGCCCAGATCTATACCCTCATAAAGTTCCTGCGCTGTCCTCATTGTCTTGGAGACCGAAAAATTGAGTTTATTGAACGCATCCTGCTGAAGAAGAGATGTGGTATATGGTGACCGGGGATGGCTTTTTTTCTTTCTGTGCTGCACATCCGAGACCACATATTTCTCCTTCTCAAGCTCAGCCATCATCTTGTCGGCCGTGGCCTTATCGGGTATGTGTATCTTCTCGCCTTTATATTTCGTAAGCTTGGCTGTAAATGTTCCGTTCTGGCCGGGCGAGTCTTTTTTCCTTAAAATAGCGTCAATGCTCCAGTATTCCTGACTTATGAATTTTTTTATCTCCTCTTCCCTGTCAACTATGATCCTAACCGCTACAGACTGGACCCTGCCGGCGCTAAGCCCCCTCGTGACCTTACCCCACAAAAGCGGGCTCAAAGAATATCCGACTATTCTGTCAAGTATTCTGCGGGCCTGCTGCGCGTTTATCTTTTTCATGTCCAGCTGGCGCGGATTCTCAAAGGCTTCCTTTACGGCCTTCTCGGTTATCTCCTCAAAGCTGACCCTGAGGATATCGGCGTCGGCGGCGGTCTTTTCCAACTGGTTCTTTATATGCCAGCTGATAGCTTCGCCCTCCCTGTCGGGGTCGGCGGCCAGATATATAGCTCCGCACGAGGCAGCTTCTTTCTTAAGAGCGGAAAGATATTTGGCCCGCCCCTTCATGACTATATAGTCGGCCGAGAAATCGTTATCAAAGTCTATCCCCATACGCGAAGCGGGAAGGTCCACTATATGGCCCATACTGGCCAGGACCTTGTATTTTCTTCCGAGGATCTTGTTGATCGTCTTTGACTTGGCCGGAGACTCGACTATAACAAGGAACTTGTCCTTTTTATTTTTTGTCCCGGTCTTTTTTTTGGTCGTTTTTTTTCTTGCCGGCATATATCAGCTCCCCGAATATTGTTTTTCGTTTTTTGCCATAACGCGCCGCGAATAAATGGATCCTGGAAGGGCCTTGACCCTTCCTTTAAGCTCAAGCACCAGAAGCGCTTTATGAAGGTCCCCTAAAGACATACCGGTATTAGCCGCGATAGCGTCGATATGGACGCTGTCTTCCGAGGACAAGACCCGCATCACTTTCTGCTGTTCGGGAGGAAGACCCCTCTCCTTCGCTCTTGCCGGGCCAATAGCAGGAAAGCCCCTTTCCGGACGGAAAAGTTCTTTCGCGGGCAGCATATCCAGGTCTTCCAGTATGTCATCCGCCGATAAAATGAGTTTAGCCCCCTGCTGTATAAGGCGGTTGGTCCCGGACGAAGTAACGCTATCCACGGGACCGGGAACCGCGTAAACATCTTTCCCGTGTTCGAGAGCGAAGTCGGACGTTATGAGAGCTCCGCTCTTCCGGGCGGCCTCAACCACCACTACACCTTTTGCCAGGGCGCTTATTATTCTGTTGCGTCGCGGAAAGGTGCCTTTAGATGGTGGCGTGAGAAATGAAAACTCGGTAACGATCGCTCCGGTTTTTATTATTTCTCTCGCCAGTTTCCGGGATGCTGAAGAACGCAAATAACTCAGTCCGCTGCCCACTACGGCTACGGTCCGGCCTCCCGCCTCGAGGGCTCCTCTGTGCGCGGCCGAATCTATTCCCCTCGCCAGACCGCTCACTATTGTAACCCCCCTCGCGGCCAGGTCCCTGGCAAGAGACCCGGCGGTCCTCATGCCATATAGAGACGCCAGTCTCGACCCCACCAGGGCCATCCACTCTCCGCTCCATCGCGCCACATCTCCCAGCACATAAAGTACAGCGGGAGGGTCGTATATATTCCTGAGACTTTCCGGATACTCTTCATCGGCAGAACAGATTACATGGATCCCCTCTTTTTCGATATGGTCAAGTTCCTGACGGTACCGATCGGAAGACTTCATGTCCCTTATAAGTCCAGCCTCCTTGAACATGCCCCCGCACAGACGGTGGAACTGAGCGTCACTCATACTGAAAAGATCCGCCGGGCTGTTCACTCTCGCAAGAAGCCTTTTTATCCGCGCCGGGCCCAGACCCGGCACCATGTTGAGCGCTATCATGTCAAGGCAAGCGGGGCTTATCGTCATTACCCATCTACCTCCCCGTCACGAACCATGCCTATGAATATATCGGTCAGCTTCGGATCGAGCTTACGCCCTTTTTCATACTCCATTATAGCCAGGGCTTCTTCACGTGAAAAAGCTTCACGGTAGGGCCTGTCAGCGGTAAGGGCCTCATATACATCCGCTATACTGAGCACACGGGATTCTATCGGGATAGTTTCTCCCCTGGTACCGTTAGGATAGCCCCTTCCATTATAGCTTTCATGATGGCTGTACATTACGGTCACAACATCTTTCAAAAAATATATAAGCCTCAAAAGGTCCGCCCCCCAGCTGAGATGTTTTTTGATATGCTCGAATTCTTTCCTTTTGAGCTTTCCCGCCTTAAAAAGCACTCCGGGGTCCACCACAAGTTTTCCCATATCGTGCAGAAGCGCGGCAGTCCTTATGTTGTCTGTTTTGTCTTCGCTAAGTTCTATTTTTTTTGCCAGAAGTTCGGCTATCCGCATAACCCGCAAAGCGTGCTTTGAAGTCTCCGGCTCGCATGAGGTGGCGGAAGCGAAAAGAAGAGCTATAAACTCTTCCTTCGCTTTTTTTACACTCCCGGGGTCATAAGGATCATTTTTTGCCAGAGGCTCCAGAAGGTCTTTGCCCTCGCCGCCTATAAAAAGAAAAAGGGTCTCATCTTTGTTCGTAAGAGGCATAAAGGTCCAGCTTATTTTTCTGATATCACCATCCGGGCATTTCACCGGCCCTTCGAACTGGGCTATCCTGACCCTCTCCTTAAGTGCGTCAAAGATCTTTCTGATGTCGGACCTGTTCTCAGGCGGCACCATGCTGTCTATCCAGTTTTCCCCCTCGGATTTTTTACCGACAGAAGAAAAATACTCTCGATAACGGGTGTTGGCGAAATCTATTTTTCCGGAACCGTCCGTAACAAATATTATGGCGTCCGCGTTCTCAAGGAGCTTGCCGAAAAAAAGCTCAATAAGCACGAACCTGTCGGCTTTCTCTTTGCGCGACGCGTTATTTTTGGTCTGGCGTTCCATCTACGATCCTTTTTATCTTTTCGACTACCTGTTTTACGTCCAACCCATCGGTCTGTACATGAAGATCGGCCCCGTTATAAAAAGGTCTTCTTGTTTCCAGCATTTCCTTTATCCGTCCAAGAGGGTCCTTTACGTTCAAGAGCGGGCGATGGGCGTTAAGTCTGGTCCTTTCATGTATCGTTTCGGGTTCCGCCCACAGGCATATTACTATACCGCTGTTCTTGAGGTTCCGCATGTTCTCTTCGTCAAGCACAATTCCCCCACCGGGGTCTACCACCCGACCGCGCATACCGCTGACCTCAAGAACGATCTCCTTTTCCAACTTTCTGAAATACTGCTCTCCCTGTTTTTCGAAAATATCCTTTATGGTGATTTTTTCACGCTTTTCTATAAGGTCGTCGACGCTTACGTATCGCATGCCCAGATCCTGGGCGAGCGCTTTCGCGACAACCGTCTTTCCCGTTCCCATGAATCCCACAAGCACTATGTTGCTGTCCATCTGATTTTTGGAGGTATCGGTCCGCTCACCGGCGTACTTCTACATAGCCCGGACCTGTCTCTCGTAACCTTTATAGTTGCGTTTCATTTCATCTATTGAATCTCCCCCGAACTTTTCCACCATCGCTGAAGCTATCTCAAAAGCCACAGCCGCCTCCGCTACGACCCCGCAGGCGCTCACTGCCGAAACATCGGCTCTTTCCCTGGCGGCGCCGGCGCTCTTTTTGGTGTTGATATCAACCGTTCCGAGAGAAGACCCGAGCGTGGCTATGGGCTTCATGAAAGCTTTTACGACCACGGGCTCACCGTTCGTGACCCCGCCCTCTATGCCTCCGGCGTTATTAGAGCTCCTTGTAAAGGCTTTACTTTTTCTGGAATATGATATGCAGTCGTGCACGGCGGAGCCTTTTCTCGCGGCGGACTCGATCCCTCCGCCGATAGAAACCGCCTTTACCGCCGGTATGGACATGACCGCTCGGGCAATGGATCCGTCTATCTTCCTGTCCCACTGAGCGTAGCTTCCAAGCCCCGCCGGGACACCGTCAGCCATGACCTCAAAAACCCCTCCCAGAGTATCTCCGTCCTTCCTGGCTTTGTCTATTTCATCTCGCATCATCTTTTCCGCTTTTTTATCGGCGCAGTTTACACCTCGAGCCGACTCAAGACGTTTGGCTATCTGGCTGTAGGAAAGACCTTCGCTTTTGGCCGATACGCTGCCTACACCTGTAACATGGCTTATTATCCGTATGCCGAACTCCGCCAGCAGACATTTAGCGACACTCCCCACGGCCACCCGGGCGGCTGTCTCCCTGGCGCTTGCCCTCTCCAGTATATCCCGCGCGTCGCGGGTTGAGTATTTCATCATGCCGGCAAGGTCCGCGTGCCCGGGCCTCGGAGCGGTGACGCCCGGAAGCTTCTCTATCTTGAAATCCCTGTTAACGATAATGAGGCCGATCGGGCTTCCTATGGTCTTCCCCTTTCTTATGCCCCCCGCTATCTGGGCGGAGTCGTTCTCTATGGACATACGCCCGCCCCTGCCATAACCCTTCATTCTTCTTCTGAGGTCGCGTCTTATGCTTTTCTCGTCTATCTTGAGACCCGCCGGCATACCGTCCAGTATGGCCAGAAGACCCATGCCGTGGGATTCACCTGCGGTCATATACCTTAACATCGCTCCCCCTTTTTGTTTTTGAAAGCGCGCCGGGCGCCTAATAAACAAACAAATATCTCAAGATGCTTTCTCCGAATAAAAGGCTTATCACACTTCCAGCTGCCAGGTAGGGCCCGTAAGCTATAACATCCTTTTTAAATTTTATCTTCATAAAAATGCCCGCTGCCGCTCCGAATAAAGGCGCCAGGAAAAAAGCCAGAAGCACCAGCTTCCATCCGAGGAATGCCCCTGCCATGGCCATAAGCTTGACATCGCCGCCGCCGAGAGCCTCTCGCCTGAATATCTTTTCCCCCAGAAACCCCATAATGAACATCGCTCCCCCGCCGGCTATAACCCCCAGGACGGAATCGAGCAGAACTCCGGAATACGCGTGGTCTCCGCTTTTCGCGAAAGTCACTGCCAGAATACCTATCGGTATCCCCGGCAGCGTTATTATGTCGGGTATTTCCTGGTGCTCTATATCAATGAAAGTTACTGTTATAAGCGCGAAAACAAAAGCGGAATACACAAAGAACTCCGGACCGAAAGAAAAAAAGAAAAGAAGCCCCGCCGCGCTGACGCCGGTCAGGACTTCGACTATCAGATACCTTACAGGTATCGGCCTGCCGCAATCGCGGCATTTGCCCCCCAAAAGAACATAGCTGACTATCGGTATATTATCGTACCACTTTATCGGCTTACCGCAAAAAAGACCATGCGAAGGCGGAGAAACAATAGATTCTCCGAGGGGTATCCTGTGTATACACACGTTCAGGAAACTCCCTATTATGGCGCCAAAGACAAAAGCTATCAGGTATTCCATCTTTTTTCGATCTCTTCTCTCATTACACCGGCTGTTTCCTCGATTTCCATCCCGGTCCATTTATTGAAAGATATCGCCCCCTGGCGAACAAGCATCCCAAGTCCGTTCACGGCTTTCGCCCCCCTGGCCCTGGATTTTTTTACAAGTTCGGTCTCGCGAGCGTATACCAAGTCGTATACGCTTAGGCCTTCTCGAAGGCATCCCTCGGGGACCGGCATGGGATCGTTCTCCCTCGTACCGATCGGAGTGGCGTTTACCAAAAGATCACACTCGGCTATTTCTCCGGCAAGAGCATCATTCGCATCCACTATTTTGAGATACCTGCCGGAGGTTTCCCCTAAACCTGACCTGATATCCCTCTCGAGAGAAACAAGCTTTTCCCGGTCCACATCATGCACATATACATCCACAGGCCCGGCCATGCTCATCATGAGGAACGCTATGGCTCTTCCGGCTCCCCCCGCGCCCACTATAAAGCAGGATCTTTTACCGGCTGATGCATCTGTGATGTATCCGAGATCACGGTTAAGAGAGTCCAGGAACCCGGGCATATCGGTGTTCCACAGCTCCGCTTTACCTTCAGTGAACCTGGCCGTATTGACCGCGTTAACTATTCTGCCCCATCGGTCTATCTCTATTTCAGGAAAACAGCTTTCGAGTTTTTCCTTTATCTTTATCTTGTACGGCACGGTGATATTCAGACCGGCAAGGGCTCCGGAGAGGACCATATCGTTCAGAAAACCTTCGAGCCCTGCCTCATCGGTATCGAACAGTACGTATTCGGCGTCTATGCCAAAATACCGGAACGCGGCGTTATGCATAACGGGCGAAAGGGAATAATCTATATTTTTCCCCAGAAGCCCATATAACTTTTTGCCTTCGACTTCACGCTTTCCCAAATTTATTTCTTCTCCCGGTAAAGACGGTTCATGGCGTTAACATAAGCAAGGACACTCGCCTCTATCACATCGGTGCTCGAGGCCCGGCCTATAACAAAACGGTCCTTGAAGGCTATCTTAACGCTCGCTTCACCAAGAGCGTCCTTACCGCTGGTAACGGCGTTGACCCTGTAATCCACAAGTTTCCCTTTCTGTTTCGTTGCCTTCTCGATCGTCTTGAAACAGGCGTCTATGGGGCCGTCACCGCTGGCTGTAGCTTTTAAGGTGCGCTTGCCGTCGGTGATCGTAACCCTGGCGACAGGGTCGACCTTATTACCGCTTGTTACCTCGAAATCTATAAGCCGATACCTTTCCTTGACGGTCGATATCTCATCCTCGACTATCGTGGCCAGGTCCTCATCGTAGACTTTTCTCTTTTTGTCCGCCAGGGCTTTGAAGCGCTCAAACGCCTGGTTTGTCTCATTTTCTGAAAGTGAGTAGCCTAGCTTTTTCAGCCTGTCTGAAAAAGCGTGCCTCCCCGAAAGTTTCCCCAGAACTATCTTGCTTCCCTCGAACCCTACATCCTGGGGGCGTATTATCTCGTATGTCACTCTCTTCTTCAGGACCCCGTCCTGGTGTATGCCCGATTCATGACAAAAGGCGTTCTCTCCGATTATCGCCTTGTTGGGCTGGACAGGAATACCGGTAAGCCTGCTCACAAGCTTACTTGTCTTGTAAAGTTCTTTGGTATTTATCCCGGTGCGTACGCCTTTAAAGAGGTCTTTCCTCATGGTTATAGACATCACTATCTCTTCCAGGGCCGCGTTGCCCGCTCTTTCTCCGAGGCCGTTCATAGTGCACTCCACCTGTCTGGCACCGTTGAGGACCGCGGCGAGCGAATTGCTTACACCGAGACCGAGGTCATTATGGCAATGTACGCTTATTACGGCTTTGCCGATATTGGGTACGTTCTCCTTGAGAAATTTTATGGTGTCGCCGAACTCACCGGGCATGGCGTACCCTACAGTGTCGGGTATATTGACGGTCGAAGCCCCGGCCCTTATTACTTCCTCCACCACTTTGGCCAGAAAATCCAGCTCCGTCCTGGACGCGTCTTCAGGAGAGAACTCCACATCGCCGAATTTGCTTCTGGCGTATTTTACTCCGTCGATGGCCGTACTCAGTATCTCCTCCTCGGCTTTCTTGAGCTTATACTTCATGTGTATCTTTGAAGTGGCGAGGAATACATGGACCCTCGGCCGCCTGGCCTTTTTGAGCGCGTCATACGCGTCGTCTATATCCTTTTTAGTGGCCCTGGCCAGACCGCAAACGACACTTTTCTTAAGATGCTTCGACACGGTCATTACAGCCTCAAGGTCCCCCTTACTGGTGCGGGGGAACCCTGCTTCTATAACATCCACCCCCAGATTCTCAAGTTGAAGCGCTATCTTGAGCTTTTCATTGACGTTCAGGCTCGCGCCTGGGGTCTGTTCGCCGTCGCGCAGGGTAGTGTCGAATATTATCACTTTTTCGTTCTTCATTTTATCCTCGCTTATACCATATGAACTACATCCAGGGCATCATGCCGCGGAGTTTTTCGCCGACCTTCTCCACCTTGTGTTTCTTCTCGCTTCTGGTTATCTTGTTATAGTTAGGTCTGCCTTTTTTATTCTCTTCGATCCACTCTTTGGCGAACTTGCCGCTGGTCACCTCAGAAAGTATCTTCTTCATCTCTTTCCGGGTAGACTTATTTATAACCCTCTTGCCTCTTGTTATATCGCCGTATTCGGCGGTATCTGAAACGCGCTTCCTCATGCCGTATATGCCGTGCTTGTAAATAAGGTCGGTTATGAGCTTAAGCTCGTGAAGACACTCAAAATAAGCTATCTCCGGCTGATATCCGGCCTCCACAAGAGTATCGAACCCGGCCTTGATAAGCTCGGATGTCCCCCCGCAAAGCACAGCCTGTTCACCGAAAAGATCTGTCTCGGTCTCTTCCTTGAAGGTCGTCTCTATAACGCCGGCCCTGGTCCCACCGATGGCCTTGGCGTAGGCAAGCGCTTTATCTCTGGCCTTGCCGGTGGCGTTCTGAAAAACAGCTATAAGGCATGGTACGCCTTTTTTCTGTTCATACATTTCTCTCACGAGCGCTCCGGGCCCTTTAGGCGCCACCATAAAAACGTCAACATCTTTAGGCGGCACGATCTGTTTAAAATGGATATTGAACCCATGCGAGAAAACAAGCGATTTTCCGGCAGTAAGATCAGGCTCTATCGCTTTCGTGTACACCGCCGCCTGTACGTGGTCCTGGGTAAGTATCTGTATTATGTCGGCTTCCTTCGCGGCTTTCTCTGCCGATACCACCTTGAAACCATCCTTAACGGCCATCTTATAGTTAGGCGTACCTTTCAGTTCGCTCACTATAACCTCTATACCGCTGTCTCTCAAATTCAACGCCTGGCCCCGACCCTGTATGCCGTAGCCGATGACCGCAACTTTCTTCTTCTTGATAACACCAAGATTCGCGTCCTTGTCATAATACATCTTCGCCATTTCCCTCTCCTTTTGTTTTTATGTTCCGCCTTATATGGAAGGGATAATATTATCCCTGGCCGGCGGGATCTTTATTTTGCTTTATCACATTGGACGGCTATTTTGCCGGTCCTTACTATCTCAACGATACCGTAAGGTCGCAAAAGCTCTATAAGAGCTTTTATCTTGTGCTCATCTCCGGATTCTTCGACCGTTATGGTCTTTTTGCCGATGTCAACTATTTCGGCGCCGGTGGAATCAACTATCTGCACTACTTTCTCACGGACGTTTTTACTCTCGGCTTTGGCCTTTATAAGTATGAGCTCCCTGTCTACATACTCACCGCCCGTAAGGTCCTGGACCCTGATGACATCTATCAGCTTGTTGAGCTGTTTTTTTACCTGCTCGAGTATCTTTTCGTCGGCATCGACCACTATGGTCATGCGAGAAACCTCGGGGTCTTCTGTTTCGCCTACCGCCAGCGAATCTATGTTGAACCCTCTCGCTGAGAATAGCCCTGCTATTCTGGCCAAAACGCCGAATTTATTTTCCACAAGCGCGGCTATTACGAATCTGCTCATTTTTTCCACCTCTCGTTTATCCTTTTATGCTTTTTACGTCCCCTCAAGCTAATCCGTGTATCATTCTGTTTATGGTCTCTCCCGCCGGGACCATGGGAAAAACGTTCTCCTCCCTCTCGACCAGGAAATCCATCACAACAGGCCCTTTCACATCCAGCGCTTTCTTCAGCGCGCGTTTTACATCGCTCTTTTTTGTGACCCTTATGCCAAAAGCGCCATAACTTTCCGCCAGCTTGACAAAATCGGGGCAATACTTAAGCGTATCCTGCGCGAGACATGTATAAGCATAGCGCTTACTGTAAAAAAGCTCCTGCCACTGACGCACCATCCCCAGACATCCGTTATTCAGTATCGCGATCTTCACGGGAATGTTCTCCAGCACCGCCGTGGCGAGTTCCTGTATGTTCATCTGTATACTTCCGTCTCCGGCGATATCAAAAACTATAGCGTCCGGACATCCCACCTGGGCGCCTATGGCCGCGGGAAAACCGTACCCCATTGTTCCCAGCCCGCCGCTCGACAGCCAGGTTCTCGGCTCTGTGTAAGTATAGTACTGCGCCGCCCACATCTGGTTCTGTCCGACTTCGGTGCTGATTATCACCCTCTTTCCCTGTGCTATCCGGCATATTTCCTCGACTACGTACTGCGGTCTCAGCCTGTCATCGCTTTTGTAGGCCAGGGGAAGCTGCTTTTTCCATTCTTTTATGGTGGCGTGCCATTCCTTGTAAGGTTGTTTTTTCACCATCTTTATAAGTTCTTTGAGAACTTCTTTCGCGTCTCCTATGACCGGTATATCAACTCCCACATTCTTGCTGACACTGGAAGGGTCTATGTCTATATGCGCGATCGTAGCGTTGGGAGCGAAGGTATCTATCCTTCCGGTCACCCTGTCATCAAAACGGGCGCCCACGGCGATTATGAGGTCCGAGTCCTGCACCGCGTGGTTAGCGTAAGCCGTGCCGTGCATACCGAGCATGCCCAGGCTCAACGGATCATCTTCGGGAAAACCGCCAAGCCCCATCATTGTGGTAGTGACGGGTATATTGGCCTTACGGGCCAATCGGGTAAGCTCTTTGTTAGCTTCTGAAAGGATAACCCCGCCGCCCACATAAAGCAGCGGCCTCTTGCTTTTCTCTATAGCCTTCGATATTTTTTTGATCTGCCCTGTATGGCCTTTATATGTTGGTTTATAGCTTCTTATGTCAACTGTCCGGGGATACTTGAATTCGGCCTCGTGCATCTGGACATCCACCGGAAGATCTATAAGCACAGGACCGGGCCTGCCGGTGCTTGCGATATGAAAGGCCTCCTTGATGACCTTCGCTATTTCTTTAACATCCTTGACCAGATAATTATACTTGGTTATAGGCCGTGTTATGCCTACCATATCGGCCTCTTGAAAAGCGTCATTACCAATGAGCGCGCATTTAACCTGCCCGGTTATGGCAACCAGAGGGATCGAGTCCATATATGCCGTGGCTATACCTGTGACAAGGTTAGTGGCTCCAGGACCCGAGGTAGCCATGCACACCCCGACCTCGCCTGTAGCTCTGGCGTATCCATCCGCGGCGTGTGCCGCTCCCTGTTCGTGCCTGGTGAGATGAAAAGTCATTTTCTTCTCTTCATAAATTTTGTCATAGAGGGGTAGCATGGCTCCACCAGGATAACCGAAAATGTGCTTAACTCCCTCTTCACAAAGGCTTTTCACCATTATTTCCGCGCCTGTATATTTTGTTTTTGACATTTTTTCTCCCTTCGTCAGATATTATTATAATTGTTTAAATATATATACCTTATTATATTAGAAAATCCCGGCCAATCAAACAATTTTATAAGTATAACACAAAGGCCCCTCTTGTCAAGAAGGACGCCATCCGAACGGCTCAGCCGGAATTCGCCAACAAGTCCCGCACACCCCTCTACATATAGAGACACATTTTCCAGGCAAAATCTTTCACTTTTTTTAACCTGGTTAAATTAACCTGGTTAATTTAACCAGGTTGATTTGATGATTCTGCAAATTTTTAGTTTTTGTATATGCGGGGGACCCGGTCGGTTATCTGGGAGAGTATCTCGTAAGGTATTGTGCCAGCAAGCTTTGCGATCCTTTCTATGGATATTTCGCTTCTTCCCTGCTGTCCGATAAGAACTACCTCATCACCGATAGAAACACCTTTTACGTGGCCCACGTCAAGAAGGGTCTGGTCCATGGTAACTATACCCGCGACCCTCACGAACCTTCCTCTTACGAGGGCCCTCGCTTTGTTGGAAAGTATCCTTCCGTAACCGTCGGCATAACCTATCGGTATAGTAGCTATCCTGGTATCTTTCTGTGTAATGTATGTCCGGCCGTAGCTTATTGACCTTCCCGCGGGTGTGTCCTTTAGATGCACTATTCTTGTCTTGAGGCTCATTACAGGTTTCAGCTCCAGATCTCTTGAAAACCCCCTCTTGGGATAAACGCCGTAGAACAATATGCCCGGCCTGACGAGGTTAAGATGCGCGCTCTTCCAGTCCACAACAGCTATGCTGTTCGAAGCATGGCGGTACCGTACATCTATACCGCGACTTTCCATATCATTTATGACTTTCTCAAAGTCTCTTATCTGTGTTCTTGTGGCGGTCTTGTCCCTTCCCGCCGACGAAAAATGCGTATACACTCCCTCGATCTCCATGTTGCCCCGGGCTTTGACCTCTGTGATGAATTCCAGGGCTTCTTCATGCCAGACCCCTAATCTGCCCATGCCCGTATCGACCTTTATGTGAACTTTCGGGATCAGGTCGCTGTTGACCACTATATTTGAAAGCGTGTTCAGAAGGGCCCGGTTACAAAGCGTAAGGGTTATATTGTTATCTACGGCCGCTCTGGCTTCTTCAGTAAGAACAGACCCCAGAACAAGTATGGGGATCTCAGCATCCATACCTCTTAAAATAAGGGCCTCATCCACAGTAGCTACACCCAGATAATCTACACCCCCGGCAATAAGCTCTCGGCCGACCCTTTCTATACCGTGTCCGTACGCGTTGGCCTTGACGACGGCCATTACCTTAACGTCGCTATCGAGCATGGTCCGCACTGCGCCAAGGTTATACCGTACAGCGCCGAGATCTATCTCCGCCCATGTGGGCCTGTAACTTCCGCCTTCCATACTTTATTCTTTGCTGCTTCCCGATTTTTTTATGGTGATATTGCATTCTTTGGCATGCAGATACATCGGATCTATCTGGCAGGGATCATCTGTTGAAACCCTCGCCAGATCAAGGCCTATCAGGGCTATATCTTCCGCCCTCGGATACCAGTCAACATCCGGTATTGTCGACGCCAGGGGGTGGGCCTCCAGCTCACGGATGTATTTGCTCAAGCCGTCACCGAAAAAGAAAACCCTGTCGTTAAGGCTCTCAAGAAGATCGTTTACTGTTACAAGAAGATATTCTGTCTTTCGGGATATCTGCCCGCAGCTGTCTCTTTCATAAACGCAGGTATATACCTTGCCTTTATGCGCGTCCAGAAAAGGCGCGAATCGTTCATGGTCCCCGCTAACCCTCCTGGCCATGGCATCCATGGTCGGAACACCCTTGATCTTAACATCAAGACAAAAAGCCAGCGCCTTTACAGTGGCCGCGGCTATACGCAGCCCTGTAAAAGAACCCGGTCCGAGGCCCACCGCGACAAGCTCTACGTCACGGATCTTCCACCCGGCCTTTTCAATTGTCTGGCCTATGGTATGCGCGAGTATCTCACTGTGCCTTATGCCCACGTCTTCGTGAAACCGGCTCACGACATCACCGCTGTCAACGCAGGCGACACTGAGGAACTTTGTAGATGTATCGAATGACAGTGTCTTCATAATTAAATATCAAAGCGGGAAAATTATCTTCACTAAAAAAACGATCAATACGCAACGACCATCTTACGGTATTTTTCCCCGACGGGGCGTAAGGTTATCACCCTTTCATCTCCCGCGCCGTATTCCATCCCCACTTCGAGATATTCTTCAGGCAGTATATCCCTTATTTTATCTGCCCATTCTACCACGGTGACCCCGCGGCCGTAAAAATACTTTTCGTGGTCAAGCGTTTCACAAAAGCCCCTGAGATCAAGCCTGTACACATCAAAGTGATACAGCTCCAGCCTTCCGGTATATTCTTTGAGCACCACGAACGAAGGACTGTTCACATATCGGTGGTCGGGTACATCCAGACCTTTCGCGAGCCCTTTAACGAACATGGTCTTGCCTGCGCCCAGGTCACCTATAAGGGCGATAAAGTCTCCCTCGCCCAGATCCCTGGCCAGGCTTTCAGCCAGCGCGACCGTCTCTTCAGGAGAATATGTCGTAACTGTCTTCACTCTATCCTTACCCCTTTGCTCTTAGCCGAAATGCCTGTATCCTTCCGCCTTCAGGTTTTCCACGCGCCCCGCCGCCCTTATCAACTTAAGGCCCTTTTTTTCCCCGGTCATCTCTCCAATTATAAAGAACGGGCATCCCGCGCGAAGACGCTTATCCGTAAAAAGCCTTTCGGCTTTTCTCTTGCTCATGGTAAATAGAAGTTCAAAACTCTCGCCATAATAAAGCGCCTCAACCGCGTCAAGCCCGGAGGAAAGGGGTATAGCTTGTTCGTACAACCTGCAACCCGTGCCGCTTTCTTCACACAGGCGACGGATATCGGGCGCGATGCCGTCGGAAGTATCTATCATGGCCGAAGGAGTGTAATTTTCGGCGAGGAACCGTGATTCATCGAACCTGGGCCTGAAAGAGAGGTGTTCTGTTTTACCGTTCCTCACCGGCCCCGTCACAAAAACGAGATCCCCCGACTTAGCGCCGGAACGCCTCATAAGCTGTCTTTTAAACACGGTGCCTGTCATGGAGACATCTATTACCATCTTCCCGGACCTCACTGTATCGCCGCCCGCCAAAGCTATACCATACTCTCCGCAGATCTCGAGGATACCGTCATATATCTTTCTAAAAACAGCCACCGATGCATTTTCAGGCAGTCCGATACTCACGGATATGTATTCCGGCACTCCTCCCATGGCGGCAATATCGCTTATATTGACCGCTACGGACTTTCTGCCTATGTTCTTATACCCGTCACCTCTACGAAAATGAGTGTCTTCGACTATCATATCCTGACACCACAAAGAGAATCTCTTACTGTCCCGCTCAAAAACGGCGCAATCATCCCCGATGCCCAATACAAGGCTTTTCCCGGCCTTTCCGGCCCGCTCCCGTAGCTCGTTTATAGCCCTGGTCTCCCTCATAACCCGTTCCTTCCTCGCTTCCTCGCAGACGCTATGTCTAACCCTTTTATTAGCATAAACTTACAAAGTAAACATGGGTATGCCCCTTTTTCGCTACCCATGTTTATGTCATAACTTATTTATTTACAATGCCTTGTATAAAGCGTCTGTTGAGTTCAGCGTCTGTTGAGTTGTGAAATTTTTTTTATATTTGCGCGGCCGGGGGTTTTTATGATACCTTTCTCGGTTATAATAGCTGTTATAAAGTCCCTCGGCGTTACGTCGAAGGCCGGATTCTCGACGTCCACTCCCTTTACCGTAATAAGCCTGCCTCCTATTTTCTTTACCTCTCCGGCCTGCCTCTCCTCTATGGGAATACCGCTCCCGTCAGATATAGAAAGATCGAAGGTTGAAAAAGGCGCGGCTACATAAAAAGGCACTTTATGATACCTGGCCAGGATGGCCAGATTATATGTGCCTATTTTATTGGCCGTATCCCCGTTAGCCGCTATCCGGTCGGCGCCCACGACCACCGCGTCTATTTTGCCCCGGGCCATGACCGAGGCGGCCATGTTATCGCATATCAGCGTGACGGGCACCCGGCGGAGCGCGAGCTCCCATACGGTAAGACGTGCCCCCTGCAAGAGTGGCCTCGTCTCGCAGGCGTAAACCCTCTTGATCTTCTCTTTTGAGGAAAAGATCACCCCGAGAGCCGTGCCGTATCCCCCGGTAGCGAGCCCTCCCGCATTACAATACGTCATGACAACCGCGTCCTTTTTTATCAGCGGCCTGCCATTGGCACCTATGGCTTTTGAGATAAGTTTGTCCTCTTTCAGGATAGCGGACGCTTCCCTGTAAAGAGCCTCTTTGATCTTTTCCACCGGTTCCGCCTTCATGGACATGGCTTTCTGCTCCATCCGTTCGAGCGCCCAGAACAGGTTACGCGCTGTAGGACGCGAGGCGGCCAGATACCGGCAAGCCTTTTTTACTCTCTTTATTAAAGATCCGGCGTCACGGGCCGGGCTTTTCCTGACGCCGAGGTAAACCCCGAACGCTCCGGCGATACCGATCGCCGGGGCGCCTCTTATCTTCATATCACGTATAGCCGAATATATGTCTTTTTCATCGCGGCATTTCACATATACGCACCTGGACGGAAGAAGGGTCTGGTCCAGCAATAAAGCGCAGCTATCACCCCATTTTATAGTGTCGTATTTCATGCTTTTTCCCTGTCTCTATACCCCGACGCCTCGCATAATAAAGACCAGCGTCACCATGCCCAAATTATGTATTATATGGACCGCTATCGGCACCATCAGGGTCCCCGTTTTTTCATAAAGATACGCCAGAAGTATACCCAGCGCTATTATCGGCAAAAACCCGGCTATGTGCGCGTGCAAAAAAGAGAATATGACCGATGTGCCTATTATACCGGCCGCCTTTCCCCATTTTTCCCTTACCGCCGGGTACATAAAACCCCTGAAGAATATTTCCTCGGCAATGGGCCCGAAAACAGCGGCAAAAAGAGCCGACATCCAGAGAATAGAGGTATCCTTCTCTTCCATAAAAACCTCTACTATCGGCTGGACCGGAGGTTCGTAACCGATGCTCCTTACCACAAAATAAGTAACGGCCATTACCACCACAAGAACGGGTATAAGGGCGATGTACCCCGCGGCGCCGAAAAAGATCCCCCGGGCCATATCGACCCTGCCCAGCCCCATAGCGCTCATTTCCTGACCGTGCTTTTTCCTCACAAAATAGAAGATGACCGCTATACCCACGATGTTCATAAACGCCGTATCGAACACCATGCGGAAGTTGGGATTATAAAAAACAGCGAAAGAATCGGCCATAAATGACCGTACAATAACGAACGCGTACCCGGCCGATAAAAATATGATGATCACCCGTACGATGTCGGCAAGACCCCACCTGGGCTTTTCCGGCTCCGCTAGCCGTATATCTATGGGCTTCTTTTTAAAGAACCTTACGGCCAGGTATCCATCGATCACAAATCCGAGAAAAATAACGAAAAGTACACTAAGGTTTACCGCCGCCAGCAGAAAATATAACCTGGGATCCTCCTCGGCCAGTTTTTCTATTTTTTCCTGCCTCCGGGCGATCTCCTCTTCGTCAAAGATCTTCCTGCTTTCTTCGGCTCCCGCCGGGGACACCTCTTCCGCGGCCGGCTTCTCGCCTCTTTCTATGGCCGACCGCTCGCCGAGCCATCCCGCGAAGACAATTATATTTATCGACAGGATAAAAACGGTCAGAACAACGTATATCTTATTGCGCTGTATAATTCCCGGCGCTTGAGCCATTTTGCTGTTCGCTTTATTGTTAGAACTTTATCCTACTACATCCAGGTATCTTAACCTGAACCTGGCCCCGTTATTTTCCGCTATCTTCCGGCAGCTCTTTACAGCGTCTTCGCCGATAAAGTCAAGACATGTGACTTCCACATCTATACCCTGCTGTCGGCATTCTTTTATGAAAAGTATTACAGCCTCGAAGGCCGCTTCCCCGAAAACAGGGCTGCATATACGGTTATGTGTCCGCGCGTCGGGCGCGTTAAGGCTTATAGAGACCCTGTCGACCAGTCCCTTCAGCTCTAGAGGTAAATTGCGCCCGGAGATCAGATCTCCCTCACCGTTAGTGGTAAGCCTAACCCTGCCGCCGTTCTCTTTTACATACGCGGCGACTTTCTTTATGACGCCCGACCTGAGTGTCGGTTCTCCGAACCCGCAGAAAACTATCTCATCGTATCCGGTCGGGTCCCCTATCTCGGATATTATCTCCCGCGCGTCAGGCTCCCTGCCCAGCCTGAGGTTATGGCCCCTCACATGATCGGATACTTCTCTTGCGCAAAACCCGCACCGGTTGGTGCACCTGTGCGTTAGATTTATATAAAGAGAATCCCTTATCTTGTAACTTATCGTGCCGCGCTCCGCAAGAGCCAGCCTGAAGAGAGAATCCGCGTTGCGGGAAGTATTTTCCGCTATCTCTTCGGCGGAAATACCGAACATATCGGAGTAGGCGAGGGCAAGATACTTTATGAAAGCTGGTTCGTTCCTTTTTCCTCTTTTAGGCTGAGCAGTTATGTAGGGAGAATCGGTTTCCAGAAGAAGCCTTTCCGAAGGTACCAGAGAAGCCACCTTTCTCTGTTCAGAGGCGCCGGGATAGGTTATACTGCCCGCGAACGAAACAAAAAAACCGAGGTCCAGGATCTCTTTAAGAAAATCGGCTCCCCCCGAGAAACAATGTACAACACCCTTCAAAAAATCGCTTTTGCGGCTTTTCAGGATCTCGAGTACATCTTTCTCGGCCTGGCGGCAATGAACTATTACCGGGATATCCATCTCCCGCGCCAGATCTATACATCCTGAAAAAAGATCCCTCTGTTTTCCGGGATCAGAATATTTCCTGTAATTATCAAGCCCTATTTCGCCTATGGCGACTATTCTCTCGCCGCCGGTAACCATTCTCCTGAGCTCTTCTATATCATCGGCCGAGACTTTATCGGCGCTGTGGGGATGTATGCCGACAGCCGCGAAAACACCGGGGTATTTCCCGGCCAGTTCAACGGCTCTACGGCTTCCGGGTATATCGATGCCCGGAACTATGATCCGTTCCACTCCGGAATTCTCTGCCCGCTCTATAACCTCGTCGAGATCATTCTCGAAGTCCGGAAAATTCAGATGGCAGTGTGTGTCTACAAGTCGCATGGCCCTCTTTTGTTTTCTTTTTCAGATCTCAAAAGTTCCTTCTTTTTATCGATCGATCCGGAATATCCCCCTATAGAACCATCCGAGGCAATTACCCTGTGACAGGGAACATGGGGAGCGTAGGGATTGCGGGAGAGTGCCCCGCCGACGGCCCTCGACGCCCGGGGCGAACCTATCCGTGCGGCCACCCAGGCATACGTCCTTACCTCTCCTGAGGGTATGTCCATACACGCTGCGAGAACCTTCTTCTGAAAATCCGTAAGATCTTTATTCCCGGCGATCTTCCTTGAATACGTCTCACTTTTCCGCATACACATACTTTTGCCCGATAAAAAACAACTTACTTTATCCTCATAAAAAGAGGATCCCCCTTGGCGGTCTTAACTCCCGGGGGAAACCTTCTCCAGCATGCCGGATCTTTTTTCCCCGCAAGCTCCTCCCTTTCTATCTTCTTTTCTATCGGCCCTTCAAGCCCCAGCTGAGTCCATATCTTACCGGCGGTGGAGGGCATGAACGGATATATGCTTATAGCCGCGGCCCTGATAACCTCAAGAAGGTCCGCTATTATGAGCTTTATAGCTTCCATATTGCCTTGTCGGGCATATGTCCATGGGGCGGAAAGCTCGATATATTTGTTAGCCTTGCCCGTAACCGCCATTATGCTCTCAAGAGCCTCTTTGAGCCGAAGCCCGGGATCGGTCATATGCGCGTGAACCTCGGGCATGAGATCCATTACACTGCCTTTGATATACTCCTCACTCCTTTCCCGCTGGGCCTTTTCCCCGCGATCTTCCGGAACAGCGGGAGAAATACCCTCAAAATATTTTTCGACCATCGTAAGCGTACGGTTAAGAAGATTTCCGAGGTCATTGGCAAGATCACTGTTATAAGTAGATATCAGGGCCTCCTCGCTGAAAACACCATCCATGCCGAAATTAACCGCCTTGAGCACAAAATACCTTACCGCATCCACTCCGTATTTTGCGGTCAGGGCCAGCGGCGCAACGATATTGCCCTTTGACTTGGACATCTTCTCCCCGCCCATCTTCCACCACCCGTGGGCAAATATGGTTTTTGGTATATCGTAACCGGCGCTTTTCAACATTGCCGGCCAGTAGACCGCGTGATGCCTGAGTATATCTTTGGCTATAACGTGTACATCCGCCGGCCATATCTCGCTGAACTTCCCTTCGGCTTCGGGTCCTGAAATATAATTTATGAGGGCGTCGAACCATACGTATATGACATAGTCCTTATCGAACGGTATCTCCACTCCCCATGGAGATCTCTTTTTGGGGCGCGACACGCAAAGGTCGTTCAAACCCTCGCGCAAAAAACCCAGCACCTCGTTCTTCCTGAACTCAGGCATTATAAAATCCGGATTGGCGTTTATATGATCTGTGAGCCATTTTTGATATTTTCCCATCGCGAAGAAATAGTTCTTTTCCTTTATGCGTTCCAGGGGCCTTTGGCACTCGGGACACATGCCGTCACCGGACTGGGTATCGGTCCAGAAAGTCTCGCAGGGAGTGCAGTACCATCCGTCGTACTCTCCCTCGTATATGTCGCCGTTATCTTTCATGCGGCTGATGAACCGCTGCACGACCTTCTTGTGCGCCTCATCGGTCGTACGGATAAAATGGTCATACGTTATATCCATCCCTTTCCAGGCCTCCACGAAATTCTCAACTATACCATCGACGAATTTCTTTTCCTCTCCCGGAGCGAAACCCGCCTTTATGGCCGCTTCCTCTATCTTTTCGCCGTGTTCATCGGTACCGGTCAGAAAAAAAACGTCTTCTCCCAAAAGCCTGTGATACCGGGAAAGAGCGTCCACCGCTATCTGTGTATAAGCATGGCCTATGTGCGGAGCGGCGTTAACGTAATATATAGGCGTGGTTATATAATACTTCCCCATGGGTTACTTGGCCTCCACTTCTCTTTCTCTGTTCAGAACTACCTCTTTTATAATACCGTCCCCGCAGTCCAGGGTGACCGTTCTCTTAAGGGGATTGACCGATATCACTTTCCCCTTGCCCTGAGCGGTCTTTATCTCCTTGCCGACCCTGGGAAGGTCCCTGGAACATTCCCTGTAACACTCGTGTTCATACCCCAGGCAGCACATGAGCCTTCCGCATATTCCCGATATCTTTGACGGCTTAAGGGGAAGGTTCTGCAATTTAGCCATTTTTATGGTGACGGGATTGAAATCCTTCAGGAACGATATGCAGCAAAGCGTCCTGCCGCACGGGCCTATCCCCCCAAGCCTTTTGGCCTCGTCCCTGACCCCTATCTGCCTGAGCTCTATGCGTACGCGAAATATGCTGGCGAGGTCCTTTACAAGGTTCCTGAAATCCACCCTGTTCTCCGAGGTAAAATAAAAAACTATCTTTGATCTGTCGAACGAATACTCCGCGTCCACCAGCTTCATCGGAAGCCTGTGTTCCAGAACCTTTTTCTCGCATACCTTTATCAGGTCTTTCGTCTTGGCCTTGTTCTTGGATATCTGGGTCTCATCCCAGGAGTTGGCCGTTCTGATTATCTTGCGAAGCGGCTGCTCGAGAGACGCTACCTCCTGGACCTTCTCGGGGATAGAGACCACCTCACCATATTCGAGCCCTCTGTCAGACTCTACTATAACCTTGCTCCCGGCTTCGAACTTCATGCCGCAGGTAAGAAAATACTTTATCTCACCCGCTGCCCTCAGCTGGACCTGTATTATCTCGTTTTCCTGCATATCTCTCCTATTGTGCTTGTCGCGGAATAAACATTATACGCGTTTTTCAGCTGTTACCTATAACTCCCGGTAGAGCCTGGGCCGCCAGTTTGGGATTAATGTTCCCCGCAATGGCAAGTTTCATGTCAACGAGGGCAGCCACTATCCTGTAGATACCACCGGTTCCCTTATTCGGCATAATGTCACCGTACCTTTGGGTTGATCCCTCATCCAGCGCCATATCGCCCATGCCTTCTTTTTCGAAAACCACATCCCTTAGAAGCATTATCAACGTGTCTATGTCCTCGATCAGACCGTCCCTGTCCCGGCCTTCCAGGTCCGGACAAAAAGGGATGTCTTCCGAAAAGATCGCGCTGACCATACCGGCCAGTTTCTCTTTTCTTTCCAGAAGGCCTCTTTCGGCCATTTCAAGAGCCAGCCCCGGCGATCCCTGTGAAAAAAAAGAGAGAAAGGCGGCTGTCTCAAGGTCCATACCGGAAGACTCCATGAGAATATCCTTCGTCAGGGATACTGAAAGCGGCATGAACCTGACTTCCGAACATCTTGAGATCACCGTAGGCAGAAGAAGTTCCTTTTTGTCGCTTATAAGGATTATCATCGCCTCTCCGGGCGGTTCCTCCAGAACTTTCAAAAGCGCGTTCGAGGCCTCGACCGTCATCATATGAGCGTCCTCTATAACAGCGACGCTTACCGGAGCCTCAAAAGGCTTAAGGCTCAACATGTCCTTTACGGCCCTTATATCCTCTATCTTTATTTTTTTGTTCCGTTCGGGGATCATCCACCGCACGTCGGGGTGTTCATCGGAGTCTATACGCAGGCATGCCGGACAGGCGCAGTCAGCTTTTCCTCCGGAGCGAGTCTCGGCGCAAACAAGGGACTTTATAAAAGTCCTGGCGCAAAGAGCTCTGCCTACGCCTCTGGGGCCCGAGAAAAGATAACTCGCCGCCATTCTGCCTTTTTCAACACTGCTTTTGAGATAACGTAAGGCGTTATCCTGCCCTTTTATGCCGTTCAATAAGGCCATAGATCTCCTTTTCTACCTTTTCCCGCGTCCGGTCTATATCCTCCGCCACCTCGATGACCTTTATTCTCTCCGCGTCCCTTGAGGCGAGGTCGAGATACCCTTCTCTCACTTTACGGTGAAAATCCTCTCCTCTTTTTTCCATCCTGTCAGCCGAGCTCCTGGCGTGAGCTCTCGACATACCAAGTTTTATATCTATATCGAGAAGCACGGTAAGATCCGGCTTTAGAGCGCCGGTCGCGGCATCATCCACTCTGTTTATAAGATCCATATCCATCCCGAGGCCGTATCCCTGATAGGCGAAAGTGGCGGTATTAAAACGGTCGCATATAACTATTTTTTTATCGCGTATCGCCGGACGTATGACCTCTCTGACATGCTGGGCCCTGTCGGCCTCAAAAAGAAAAAGCTCGGCTAGACTGCCCATGGGGATCTCATCTTTTTCCAGAATGATCTCCCTCACCTTTTTGCCGAGCGCCGTGCCTCCAGGTTCTGACGTATGAAGTACCTTATATCCTCTGGACCTGAGAGAGTCGGCCGCGAGAGAGGCTTGTGTGCTCTTACCGCTGCCTTCGGGGCCCTCAAAAGTTATAAAAAGACCTTTTTCTATTTTTTCCGCCATACCGGTCCCCCGGGAGTGTCCTCTACGACCACTCCCATTTCCAGAAGCTCCTGCCTGAGAGAATCGGCCTTAGCGTAATCCTTGTCCTTTCGGGCCTTCTCCCGAGCCTCCACCAGAACGGCTATCTCCCCCGCGGCGCCGTTATCGACCTCTACGGGGATCAGTGAAAGACCCAGCGTACCCGCGGCCGTCATTATAAAATTTTTCAAAGCCTTTGAAACATGCGCCTTCTCGAACGAAGAGAGGTTGTCATCGACCAGCACATCATTTCCCTTCTTAACGGCCTTGAAGATGACAGCCGAAGCGCCCGGAGTGTTGAAATCGTCGTCCATGGCCTCTTCAAATTCCTCCCGCAGATCGCTCACTATTTTCTGAACTTTCACGATCACTTCCGGATCGGGCTTTCCGTCAGAAGAAGATGCCGATATCTCGCGGTCAAGATCATCGGCTTTACCGAAAAATATAAGTATGCGCTCTTTCGCCCGCCTTGCCTCTTCCATTTTGTCGTCGCTATAGTCCATGGGGCTGCGGTAATGACTGAAGCAAAAAGCCAGTTTTATAAGATCGGGGTCCGGATACTTCTCAAGAAGATCAGATACCGTTATATAATTGCCCAGCGATTTCGACATCTTCTCGCCGTTGACCGTCAAAAGGCCGTTATGGACCCAATAATTAGCGAAGGGTTTGCCGGTGGCCGCTTCCGACTGCGCTATTTCGTTCTCGTGATGAGGAAAGATAAGGTCCAGCCCTCCCCCGTGTATATCGAACATATCCCCCAAAGTCCCGGTGCTCATGACCGAACATTCTATATGCCAACCGGGACGTCCCTCTCCCCAGGGGCTCTCCCATGAAGGTTCACCGGGCTTAACGGATTTCCAAAGAGCGAAATCAAGAGGATGTTTTTTTTTGGCGTCAAGGTCAACTCTCACCCCGTGTATCATCTCGTCCTTGTCCCTGTTGGAGAGTTTCCCATAAGATGAAAATCTGTCTACGCTGAAATAGACGTCCCCGGCCGAAACGTAAGCATATCCCTTGTCTATCAGCTTCTTTATAAAAGCCTGCATCTTATCTATATTGTCGGTGGCTCTGGGCTCGAAAGTAGGAGGCATTATGCCCAGTATATCGAGCTGGCGGTGGTATATATCAAGGTACCTCGCCGAAACAGCTTTAACCCTTTCCCGGAGAGCCGCGCCGTGCGCGCTCTCTCCCAGCTCCTCAAGTTCCCGCGCGGCTTTGGATATTATCTTATCGTCCACATCCGTAACATTTCGCACAAAAATAACGCTTGAAGCTTTATACTCCAGGTACCTTCTTATAACATCAAAAATGTAAGCGCTGCGGGCATGCCCGATATGCGGCACATCATATACCGTGGGCCCGCAGACATACATCTTCACTTTCTTGCTCTCGATGGGGGTGAATTCTTCTTTTTTTCTGCTTAGAGTGTTGTATATGGTTATCATGAAAGTCCGTTCCCGTTCGCCGGCTTAACCTTTTTGTTTGTCTTTCCGCCCGCGCTTCCGGCGTCATGATGAAAATCCTGCATTTCTCCCTCTATATGGTCTATCTCATGCTGCAGTCTTTCAATGGCCTGCTGCAGGGGATCCGGAAGAGAGCTGTGGTCCAGGTTTATGCCCCCGGGGATACGCTTTCCCTTACGCCTGGCGATCCTGCCCGGCACGCCCACTACCGTGGAATCATCGGGAACATCCCTCAAAACCACGGCGTTCGCTCCTATCATGACGTTGTTCCCCACGGTTATACCCCCGAGTATCTTGGCCCCGCCCCCCGCCACAACGTTATTGAGTATAGTAGGGTGACGCTTTCCTTTTTCTTTGCCGGTCCCGCCGAGCGTGACACCCTGGAACAAAGTAACGTTATCACCTATTATCGTGGTCTCACCTACTACCACTCCCATGCCATGGTCTATAAAAAGACCTTTTCCTATCGCGGCGCCGGGATGTATCTCTATCCCTGTAAGCCATTTTGTGAACTGAGAAATGAACCGGGGAAGAAAGGGCACGTTCTTTTCTCTCAAAAAATGCGTCAGGCGGTAGAAAACTATGGCGTGCAGTCCAGAATAAGTAAATATTATCTCCGCCTTGTTGGTGGCCGCGGGGTCGCGCTCACGTATCGCGTTTATTTCATCTGTGAAATAACGGTTTGCCACGGCATAGAATATCGCCGCGAGCAAAACCGCAAGAATTATCAAATTTAAAAATAACACCATAATATATGCCCCTTTTGTATG
>CAYVIW010000016.1:0-2336 GCA_964451815.1 uncultured Planctomycetia bacterium
ATTTTTCCGCTTTTAGCCGGACCGAGCAACTTTGGGCTAGGTAAAAAGGCTGCAAAAACAGGCGAATACCTCCCGCGGGTGTGCCTATCCAGGGCTCGAAGATTAAGGTCTTTCTACTAAATAGAAAAGGACGGGTAATGACCAGTGAGCTTAAAGAAATATTAGACAGTGTCCAGAAGCCGGGCAGATATATAGGCGGGGAGACCAATAGCCGGCGTAAACCTTTTGATGATGACACCTCAAAAATAGTTCTGGCCTACCCTGACATGTATGAGATAGGTATGAGTTATCTGGGGCTGCGCATATTGTATCACCTTATCAATGAAAGCTCCGACATGCTCTGCGAAAGGGTCTTTATGCCGGCGGACGATATGGCGGATGAACTCTCAAAAAGAGGCAGAAAGCTTTTCAGCCTTGAATCAAAAAAAGATATTTGTGATTTCGATATAGTGGGGTTCTCTCTGTCTTACGAGCTCACTTATACTAATCTTCTGAGCATGCTGCGTCTTGGAGGCATAACGGTACGGGCCTCTGAAAGAGCTGAAGACGAGCCTCTTGTAATAGCCGGGGGCACATGCTGCTATAATCCGGAGCCGATGAGCCTTTTTATGGACGCGTTCCTTATCGGTGACGGCGAAGAGCTTTTAACGGAATTTATCCGGTCGCATCGCCGTCTGAAAAAAGAGGGGCTTTCGCGAAAAGAGATACTTAGGGAGTTATCCTCTATGCGCGGGGTATATGTTCCGTCTATGTACCGGGAAAGTCCCACCTGCGGGGAAGATCACATTCTCGAGCCATTGTACAGCTGTGTTCCCCTTCGCGTGGAAAGCGCGGTAGTCTCGGACCTGGAGAAAGCCTATTATCCCACTAAACAGATAGTGCCTCTGGTAAAGATAGTGCATGACAGGACAGCCGTAGAGATAATGAGGGGATGTCCCAACCGCTGCAGGTTCTGTCAGGCCAGCGCCGTGAACAGGCCCGTCAGGATAAGGAGCGCGGAGCGTGTAAGAGAGATATGCGTCGAAAGCTACAAACATACTGGCAACGAGAATATAGCTCTTCTGTCGCTTTCGAGTGTCAATTATCCACGTCTGTCTGAACTGGTGAAAGGGCTTAACGCGGACTTCGCGGGTAAAGGTGTAGGTATATCGATCCCGTCTCTGAGGGTCGATGAGTCCTTTTATGAGCTTCCCGAAATGATCTCGGTGATACGCAAGGCCGGACTTACCTTCGCGCCTGAGACTGCCAACGAGGAGGTGAGCCGGGCTATAGGCAAGGATATCGATCCCGGGGTCCTATGTCGGTCGGCCGAGATAGCTTTTCGTAACGGCTGGAGGGCTCTGAAGCTGTATTTTATGGTGGGCTTTCCTGGAGATATTGAAGATGAGGAAAAAGGCATAATGGAACTGGCGGGGCGGATATCACGCATGAAAAGCCCGAAGCCCAAAGGCGCGGCCGAGGTAAAGGTGAGCGTGAACCCTTTTATCCCCAAACCCCAGACGCCGTTCCAGTGGGCCGGAATGAAAAGCCGCCAGGAGCTTGAGGAGAAAAGAAGGGCTCTCATGGCGGGGTCCTCCCGCAAGGTCAAAATAGATTTTCATAATATTGATCAGTCCTTTTTGGAAGGGAGTCTTTCCCGCGGAGACAGAAGGGTGTCGGAGGTCATATACACCGCCTGGAAGAACGGCGCCCGCATGGACGGCTGGCTCGAGTTCTTCAAATCTGATGTCTGGAAAGACGCTTTCAAGCATCACGGCCTTGACCTCGACGACTTCGCGCGCAGATCTTTCTCTCTCGATTCCCGCCTTCCCTGGGACCACATCTCATCCGGCACCTCAAAAGAGTCTCTCAAAAAAGAATTCATCTCGAGCGGATTACACGCATAGACTGAGAACACACCATATAGGATGAATGGTATGAACGGACATGCTCGGGGGGCTTCCTTCGGGGACGTTAAAATTCCCCGGCGAGGAATTTTAACTCAATGAAAGCCCTCGCTCTCCCTCCCTGCTAAGAAAAAAATAATGAGGTCGGGATCCATGCCCGCTCGGGCTTTCAGTGCCCCTGCCGAAAGCCCCCCGAGCATGTCCTTCAGAACCATCAACCGCATAAAAGTTCGACAATGAAGGCTTGGAATAGCTTGAGAGGGGCACCGTGAAGCGAGCAAGCATGGTCCCGCCTCGCGATATTATGCGCATGGCGGGTTGCGAGCGGAACGTTGAGGCCGATTTCCTCGCCGAGACTGTGTCGCAATTATCGTAATCTCTAAACCTAATCTTCCGACGGTATGATATACTATTCTTGTCAGAAAAAACAGGAGGCAATATGGCATATCG
>CAYVIW010000017.1:0-9872 GCA_964451815.1 uncultured Planctomycetia bacterium
AGCCTCTCTCCCGAGCGGAACCAGTTTATGTTACCCCTGAGCGTATTTATCTCACCATTATGGGCCAGAGACCTGAAAGGCTGGGCGAGGTCCCACGAGGGAAAGGTATTTGTGCTGTATCTTGAATGCACCAGACATAGACCGCTTTTCATCAACGGATCCGTGAGGTCAGGATAGTATTGCCTTACCTGAGCTGGTGTGAGAAGACCTTTGTAGATCAAGGTCCTGGAAGACAGACCGGTAATGTAAAAAAAATCTTTCTGGGAGATCGCATCAGAAGACTCTACTCGCCGCTCCACTATCTTTCTTATGACATAAAGCTTGCGCTCGAACGCCTGCTGATCGTGGATATGCCCGCCCCGGCGCATGAACACCTGTTTCATAACAGGTTGTGTTCGCCTGGCAACAGGGCCTATCATAACGTCGCTAACGGGCACATCTCTCCAGGCAATGACATCCTGCCCCTCTCGAGAGGCCACCTCAGAGAAGATATCCTGGCAGACTATCCGTTGTTTTTCGTCTGTGGGCAAAAAAACCAGACCACAGCCGTATTCTCCGTAATTTGGAAGGTCCACTTTATTCTTACCTAATTCTCTCAATAAAAGATCATGGGGTATCTGTATTAGTATGCCGGCGCCGTCTCCGGTCTTTGGATCAGCTCCCACCGCTCCCCTGTGGGACATCCTTTCCAGAACCTCAAGACCGTTGAGGACTATGTTATGAGATCTTTTGCCTTCTATATCACATACAAAGGCAACCCCACAGCTGTCATGCTCAAAGCGCGGATCATAAAGCCCTTGTTTTTCAGGTATTCGCCCTCTTCTCATACTCCGTCCCGTGTAATATAATGATCTTTTCCGCGCGCTGCCCCAGTCTCTATTATAAGCTCAGCCTCTTCGCATTGTAAGAAAAATATCGACTATTCTCCGGGCAGTGCCGCTTTATTCCATATTCTATCAAAAAAAAGCCCTTTTAAAGCCGTTCCGGTTTTAAAAGGGCATCCTTGCCTTTGTATAACTCCGCTGTTAACTTAATGTTAACACCTACCGGAGCTATTGTAAAGCGTTTTTTGAGAAGGGCTATGGTGAGGCGGGTACGGACCGGTCCATATTCACGGTGCTCCAAGAATACATACCAGTCCTTATCCGCATGCCTATGGGCGGTGTTTGGCCGCTATCCTATAGCCTCTCTTCCGGTCTCACCGGTCCTTATCCTTATGCATTCCTGAAGCTCCAGCACAAAGATCTTGCCGTCGCCTATTTTTCCCGTCCTCGCGCCTTTTATTATGGCGTCAACAGTGGGTTTGACATAATCTTCATTAACGGCTATTTCAAGCCTTATTTTCTTAAGAAGATTGACCTCATGTATAACACCTCTGTAGGTCTCAGTGAAACCTTTCTGTTGTCCGCACCCCAAAGCGTTCGTGACAGTCATCTTGTGAATATCAGCGGCAAAAAGCGCCTCCTTTACATCGGGCAGTTTATGCGGCTGTATCATAGCTACGATAAGTCTCATTGTTCTCCTCCTATCTAGTTGTGAATATCTGGAATCCGGAATAGGCTTCCATCCCGTGTTCGCTTATATCCAGCCCCTTCAGCTCTTCTTCTCTTGAAACCCTGAGCCCCATAACAAGATCTATTGTCTTGAATATTATTGTCATTCCGACGCCTACGAATAGAACTACAGATACCGCTCCAAGAGCCTGTACGCCAAGCTGCGTGAACCCTCCGCCGTGGAAAAGACCGTCACGCGCCAGGCCCAGAGCTTCCTGTCCGAAAAGTCCCACCGCAATGGTGCCCCATATGCCGTTCATCATGTGCACCGGCACGGCTCCTACAGGGTCATCTATGCGCAACCTGTCAAGAGCCACGGTACCCAGCACCACTATGATCCCTCCTATAGCGCCTATTAAGATCGACTCGTAAGGAAGAACAAAAGCGCAGGGTGCTGTTATGGCGACAAGCCCGGCAAGAGCGCCGTTCATAGTCATGGTAAGGTCGGGTTTGCCGAACAACTTCCAGGCGAAGAACATCGCGGTTATCGCTCCGGCGGCGGCGGCAAGATTCGTATTTACAGCAACTTTAGCTATAAGGCTTCCGTCCCCCACTTCAAGAGTAGACCCGGGGTTAAAGCCGAACCAGGCAAACCACAATACAAGCGCGCCCAATGACGCCAGAGCCATGGAATGCCCCTCTATAGCGTTAGCGGAACCGTCCTTGTTGTACTTCCCTATCCTGGGACCAAGTATAGCCGTACCGACAAGAGCCGCTGTGCCTCCCACCGCATGGACAACTATAGAACCGGCAAAATCACCGAATCCCATATTTGCCAGCCAGCCCCCTCCCCATACCCAGTGACCCACTATCGGGTATATCGAGGCCGAAATAAGGAAAGAGTATATAAGATAACACTTGAACTTCATCCTCTCCGCGATACCCCCGGCTACTATAGTGGCAGCCGCTCCACAGAAAACAGCATGAAAAAGCCACGCGGCCTCAAGCGGTATACTCCCCTCATGGGTAGCACCGATCAAAAGAAATCCGTTAAACCCCATAAACCCGTTCCCGGTACCGAACATTATGGCGTACCCGAAGATGAAAAACCCCAGCGATGCCATACAGAAATCCATAAAGTTGTTCATCAGGACGTTACAGGTATTCTTGGTCCTGATAAGTCCCGATTCCAGCATGCCGAACCCCGCCTGCATGATAAAAACCATAAAAGCCGCTACCAGTACCCACATTGTATCTATCCCCGCGGTGCTGGCGAATGATCCGGCATCCTCCGCATAGGCCCCGGTACCAGGTCCCGCAATGAACAGGCCTGCCATAAATAACATTATGGCCCTTTTTATATTCCTTCCCTTGCTCATTTCACACCCCCTTTTTAGATCTTTAATATTCGAACGCTACTTTTATGCCTCCGTAAAACTCATTGGAAGCGTCATTATTGTACGTACTTCTGTCCAAAATAACCGAATAGGCTAATGACGGCGTTATCGTGAAATAGTTGAATGCCGGAATATCTATCTCTCCGGAAAAGACCATGTCGGCCATACCGGTCTTATCGGTCCATTGCTCATGGTTTATGCCTGTTGTCATACCCACTGTGGCGGAAATATCGGTAGGCTCAAAATCAAACGTGTGGCTTATCCCGAAGAGAAAATAGGAACCGGCGCCGCCCCCGTCAGAATTGCCTTTTCCGCTCCCCACATCCCAGTACCAGATAAATTCGGGTTGCAGAAAAATATCGTAAGAGGCTCCAAGATAGACCTCGTGGCTGTCAAAGAACTTGTCATCCCAGTCTACATTCGGAAAAGTGTAGTAGACATAGCCGGCGGATACACTTAAAGGCTCGAGAATTTCCGGCACTTCGAACCCGAGCATCTCGGACATCTCACCCACAGAGAAAGTATAATCTATCGCGTAGTCTATTTCGGTGAATTCCTGGTACCGCCCCTCGTCTTTTGTCTTGTCATTGTTCAGGGTGTAGTTCGACCAAAGCTCAAAAGTGAAACCGTACCAGGACAGGGAAAAGTCGGTCTGCATAACCGGCTCATCGCCCAGGTTCCAGCCTCTCCAGATGTACTTTGTCATGAATGAATTGGACGCCGCGAAAACCGGCGCCTCCTCCGGCTTCTGCGGAAGCCAGCCTCCCTCTACGTCCAGAAGAGCGAACGCTCCAGCGGGCATCACCATAATAGCGGCCACAAGGACCACTGCCCCTAAAGCCTTGCTGCTCAATGTTCTTTTTCTCATTTTCTCCTCCTTTTCTTGATGCTGCCGTGCAAACAATAAAAAAGCCCGCGGAAAACCGTATAGCTTCCCACGGGCGTCTGAGCCCCTTCTAACCGCGTCGTTAACTTGCTTACCCTACCTGTAAAACAGGCATACTAACCACTTACCACTTACGTATCTCTTGAGACAATATTATCGCCTCCGCTATTTCCTTCATGGATACCCGCTTGTTCATACTCGACTTCCTGACAAGCGAGTAGGCTTCTTCCTCGGATATTCCCTGGCTTTTCATAAGTATACCCTTGGCCTTCTCTACCTTTTTCCGCGTCTCGAGCTCTTCCTGTATGACCTTGGTCTTAACCATCAGCTCGGTATTCTCTATAGCTACCGCGGCCTGATTGGATACAGCGCTCAAGAGATCTATATCGCTTTTAGTAAATTTGTAAGAAGAATGGGTATATACGTTTATAACGCCTATGACCCGCTCTTTTACCATCATGGGAACACTCAGCATGGAGACCAGGTTCTCCTTTTTAGCGAGTTTCTTCTCTTTGTATCTGGGGTCCTTGAGAACATCTAAAATGACCATGGGCTTTTTTTCCTCGGCCACAAGCCCTACCACACCCTCTCCCACCTTGAGAGCCCTGTCTTTGAGATACTCCTGACTCATAGACTGCGTAGCTCTTATCTTGAGCTCACTGGTCTCCTCATCAAGAAGCCATAGAGCGCATATCTTGGCGCTCATCACCCCGGCGGTCAGATTTACCAGAAGCTTGAGTATATCCTCCAGATAAAGATCGCTGGTTATGGCTTTGCTGATCTTGTTCAACGCCGAGAGATATTCTTTTTCAGATGATCCGGGCATAATTTTACGGGTATTTTATATACCCCTCCATTTTTTATTCTACAGCAGGAACAGCATCTCCGCGTAAGACGGCAGGGGCCAGATATCATCGGGCATCAAAGCCTCAAGCTCGTCCACCGCACGTCTTAACTGGTTCATAGCTTTTAATATCATGGGAGTCGAGTCTGATCCCAGAGCTTTTTCAAGGCTCTTGATATACTTGAAAGCGTCTTCTGTATGGCCTGATATCTCCTTTAGAAGCTCCTTGGTCCCGGCCGTCTTTGCACCCAGGGACCCTACGCTCTCTATAGTCGCGGCAAGATCCCCCTGATACTCGATAGCCACGGGGACTATCATGGTCCTGGCCATTGTAAGCGCTATCTCACCTTCTATCTTTATGGTCTTCTCGTACTGCTCAGAATATATTTCATATCTTGACAGAAGCTCGGTCTTTGAAAGCACCTTGTATTTTTCGAACATATCGACATTCTTTTTACTCTTCACGGTGGCAAGAGCCTCAGCCGTATCCTTCAGGTTGGAAAGCCCCCGTTTTTTGGCTTCTTTATGCCATTGGTCCCTGTAATTATCGCCGTTAAATATTATTCTCTTATGTTTCTTCACTATATCCGCCAATACGGATTGCAGAACACGGTTGAAATCCTTCTTGCTCTTTACTTTGCTCTCCACCATCGTGCATATCTCATCGATCGCCTCCGCGACTATCGTATTGAGGACTATGTTAGGCCCAGCGCAACTCTGGCTTGACCCTACCGCGCGGAACTCAAACTTATTGCCCGTAAAAGCAAAGGGGCTGGTCCTATTCCGGTCAGTAACATCCCTCGGAAGCTGGGGGAGAGAATCTACTCCGATCTCTATCGCATCCGACCTTTTGCTCTCTTTTGCCCCGCCTTTTTCCAACTGTTCGATTATATCAGTCAGCTGGTCTCCCAGAAATATCGATAGTATGGCCGGAGGCGCCTCGTTGGCACCAAGCCTGTGATCATTTCCCGCCGAAGCCACAGTGGCCCTTAACATATCCGCGTGTGTATCTATAGCTTTCATCAAAGCGCATATAACTGTAAGGAATATCGCGTTCTCATGAGGATTATCGCCGGGCGTGAGCCAGTTCTTGCCGTCCGGTCCCGCGATGGCCCAGTTATTGTGTTTACCTGAACCGTTTACCCCGGCAAAGGGCTTCTCATGCAGAAGACAGACAAACCCGTGTTCTTCGGCTACTTCCCGAAGCACCTGCATTGTCATCATGTTGTGATCAACGGCAAGATTCAGTTCCTCAAAGACCGGAGCTATCTCGAACTGGGCCGGGCATACCTCGTTATGCCTGGTCTTTGCGGGGATACCCAGTTTCCAGAGTTCCCGGTCCAGGTCATCCATGAAATCGACTATCCGGGGCTTGATGGCCCCGAAATAGTGGTCTTCCATCTGCTGATGTTTTGCCGGAGCCTTACCGAAAAGGGTCCTTCCGGTCTGTATCAGGTCCAGTCTACCGTCATAAAAGGCCTTATCCACAAGAAAGTATTCCTGCTCCGCTCCAAGTGTAGGATAAGCTCTTTTTCCCTCGATCTCCATGCCGAACAGCTTTGCGAGACGGCACACCTGTTTTGAGAGAGCCGCCATAGACCTTAGAAGGGGCGTCTTTTTATCAAGAGACTCGCCCCGGTAAGAGTAGAAAGCTGTGGGTATACACAGAGTCGCCCCGTTGGTTCCTTCCTTTATAAAGGCCGGAGAAGTAGGGTCCCAGGCGGTGTAGCCCCTGGCCTCAAAAGTCGCCCTCAACCCCCCGGAAGGGAAACTCGACGCGTCCGGCTCTCCCTTTATAAGTTCTTTACCCGAAAATTTCAGCACCACTCCCCCGTCGCTATCGGGGTCTATGAACGAATCGTGTTTTTCGGCGGTGGCACCGGTAAGCGGCTGGAACCAATGTGTAAAATGGGTGGCTCCCTTGGACGTCGCCCATGACTTCATGGCATCGGCGACCTCATCGGCTATCCCGGGATCTATGGACCTTGCTTCCCTTATAGTTGACATAAGGGATCTGTACGCCTTATCAGAAAGATAGTTCCTCATGTTCTTGAGGCTGAAAACATTGACGCCGTAAATATCCGTGATCGAATTCTTCCCCATATCACTGTTTTTCTTCATGTCGTCTCCTTTTAGGTATGTTTTATTTTACCACTACCCGTTTTTAACGCAACGATTATTCTCTTCTCGAGTCTGAACGTCAAATCCAAAAAAAACGTCCTTCGGCCGGCGATCGTCAACGCTGGCAAAGGACGTCTTTATCCTGTTTTTTCAGTCTATGAAATATTACTGCCTAAAAAAAAAGCGCCCCATTTCATGGGAACGCCTTTGTTTGTCGCACATCCTCGTGCTATGAATTGATTTTAACCTATCACTCAATGCTTGTCAAGTTTTTTTTATCAATAAATTTTCGTGGACCCTTCTGGCAGAATTCAACGGTTTTTTCAAAATGCCACGAAGGGGAAAGACCGGTATGGTCTCGCGGGGACGTATGATTTCCCCTGCGAGGAGATCGTACTCAACGTTCCGCTCGCAACCCGCCCTCGCCAGCTTATCGCCGGGCGGGACCATGCTTGCTCGCTTCACGGTGCCCCGCGAGACCATACCGGTCTTTCCCCTTATTGAAACTCAGGAATTACCGGTGGACCATGCTCAAAGGGACCGCGAAAATTTACGCTGTCTTTGTCTCAGGAAGGATACCGTCAGCCCCTGGGGGAAGATTTGATCGAGGCTGCTTTTATGAACCCCTTGAACAAAGGATGAGGACTGTCCGGTTTAGACCTGAACTCGGGGTGGAACTGTACCGCGATAAACCAGGGGTGAGACTTTATCTCCATTATCTCGACAAGTTCTCCCTTGGGATGCGTGCCGCTGAGCTCCATCCCTTTTTCCCGGAAAATATTTTTATACTTACTGTTGAACTCATACCGGTGGCGGTGTCTTTCCATTATAGAAGACGCGCCGTAAGCCTTTCTGGCCGCGCTCCCGGGGGCAAGATCGCATCTGTACTCCCCGAGACGCATGGTCCCGCCCTTCCACTTGATCTGGGCCTGCTCGGTCAGCAGGGATATGACCGGGTGTTTCGTGGTTGTGTCGAATTCTGTGGAATTAGCTCCCGCAAGACCGCATACGTTCCGGGCAAATTCTATAACGGCTATCTGCATGCCAAGACATATGCCCAGATAAGGTATCTTCTTTTCCCGGGCGTAACGGGCCGCCGCCAGCTTTCCTTCTATGCCCCTCACTCCGAACCCCCCGGGGACAACTATACCCGAAAGCCCCTTTAATAATGTCCCCGCCTTCCGAAATGGAAGTTTCTCAAGCTCATCCGCCTCTATCTTCACAAGGTCGAGCTTAATGCCGTTGGCTATCGCTCCATGCTTGAGAGCCTCATCTATGGATTTATAGGCGTCCTGCAGCGTTATATATTTACCGATCACGCCTACCCTGACCACCCTGGAAGCTGTCCGTCTTACCTTTACCGCTTTCTCCCATTTTCGCGGAGATGCCCCTTTTTTCTTTTTGAGGGCCAGATTGTCCAGTATTATCCTGTCAAGGCCTCCGGAAGAGAACTTTAGAGGTATCTCGTATATGTCATCCACATCCCTGGCTTCCACAACACATTTCTCCCGCACATTACAAAAAAGGGATATCTTTTTTCTGGCATCGGACTCAAGCGGCCTTTCTGTCCTTACCATAAGTATCTCCGGCTGTATACCTATCTCTCTGAGCTTCCCCACGGAATGTTGTGTGGGTTTTGTCTTCAGCTCTCCCGCCGAACGTATATAAGGCATAAGCGTGAGGTGTATGTTCACGGAATTCATCAAGCCGAGCTCGTTCTTCATCTGACGTATGGCCTCGAGGAACGGCAGCCCCTCTATGTCCCCGACCGTGCCGCCGATCTCCACTATAACTATGTCCGGTTTATATTTCTTTTCGGCGGCCCGTATACGGGTCTTTATCTCATTGGTGATATGGGGTATGACCTGAACGGTCCCCCCGAGAAAATCCCCGCGTCTCTCTTTTGTTATCACGCTCTGATATACTTTCCCCGTGGTTACGTTGCTCTCGCGGGAAAGAGGTGAATCCGTATACCTATAATAGTGCCCGAGGTCAAGATCTGTTTCAGCTCCGTCATCAGTTACATAGACTTCGCCGTGCTGATACGGGTTCATGGTTCCCGGGTCCACATTTATGTACGGGTCGCATTTTACCATCGCCACGCTGTAGCCGCACCATTCCATGAGTTTCCCTATAGAAGCGGAGGCTATGCCCTTTCCGAGACTTGACACAACTCCGCCCGTTATATATATGTATTTACTCATTTTACTCCTTTACAAGCTCCCCGCTTTACCTTTGTAGGATATTTTCCGTTAAAACACGCCGCGCAAAGATCTCTCCCTCCTGCCGCTTCCAGCATACCTTCAAGACTCAGATATTTAAGGCTGTCCACGCCTATGAATCGGCCTACCGCTGCGGCGTTCCCAAGACGATTAGCTATAAGCTCTTTTCTGGAAGGAAAATCTATGCCGTAAAAACACGGGTAATGTATCGGGGGGCAGCTTATCCTCATATGTATCTCTTTTGCTCCGGCCTCACGTATGGCCTTTATCCTTCCGCTTGTAGTGGTGCCTCTGACAATGGAATCCTCGACCACTATAACGCTCTTCCCCTTAAGGACATCCCTTATGGGGTTAAGCTTTATCTTGACCCCGTGTTTTCTCATCTCCTGTGAAGGCTGTATGAAAGTCCTTCCTATATAGTGGTTCCTTACCATACCGAACTCAAAAGGCAGCCCGCTTTTCTCGGCATATCCCAACGCGGCATAATTACCCGAATCCGGTATGGAAATAACCATATCGGCTTCAGCCGGATACTCCTCGGCGAGTTTTTCCCCGAGTTTTTTCCTCACGCTATATACACTGGACCCGAAAATATGGCTGTCGGGCCTGGCGAAATATATCAACTCGAATATACACGGCGAAGGGGTCCTTTTTTCGAACGGTTTCAGCGACGTCAATCCGCTATCGGATATTATCACCATTTCGCCAGGCTCTACCTCTCTGACATATTCGGCGTCTATAAGATCCAGTGAACAGGTCTCGCTGGCGAGTACATATGATGTTCCCTTTTTTCCTATACAGAGAGGCCTGAATCCGTTGGGATCCCTCACACCTATAAGGCCGTTCTCAGAAAGGAACAACATGCTGAAAGCTCCCTCGCACTCCGACAGCGCGTCTATCAGCTTCTCC